>CAYTEC010000028.1:5226-19841 GCA_964436745.1 uncultured Dehalococcoidia bacterium
GGTGGGTGCGACTGTGCAAGATCGTGGCGAGCCCACTGATTCCGCTGCTCCCCCCGCTCTTTTGGGCGTGACGACATTCGCCCTCGATTGTGCTTGACATCGCTGACCCACGACACGACAATACGTGGGATTCGTTTCTGAGGGCATCGTGTGCGCGTCGCGTGTCCGTGTGGGCGGGACGCCAGGACATTTGGGCGAGGAAAATGGGCGGGAGCGCGGAACTTTCCTCCAGGCCATTTCGTTGTAGCCGGTGAGAGCCTCTCCATGTGGGTGGGCTCCACAGCTTGCAGCGTGCCGAGGAGGTGACCGCATGGTAAGAGCATCCAGCTACTACGCGGCATGGATGTGGCAATGCGGGAACCTGATGCGCGCTGGGCCGTGACAGGAGACAACGCGCTCAGCTTCGGCGGGCGCACCAGGTAGAAGGCTCAGAACGAGAAGGGAACTGAAAGGGGATCGACAGTGAGTAGATTCTGGAAGTACACAGGAGCGCTGGCGGCGGTGGCATTGCTCATCGCCGCATTCGGCGTGCTGCCGCAGCCGACCGCAGTGGCGCAGTCGGCCACTCTGACGGTGATCCCGGTATCCTCGACCGATGTTGCGACCCAGAACATCAATATCTGCGCCAAGTGCGGGGGCGACGATGCCCGGTTTACCATCACGGTGACGGACTCGGATCAGAACGATAGCGCCACGGTCCTCGATACTGTCACGGTCACGGTGAAGAACGCGGAGCTGGGGACCCTGGGGACGGCGACGACGCCGGACTCCAACCCCAAGACCATCACGCTCCTCGAAACCGGTGTGAACACCGGGATCTTCACTCGAGTGGCCAAGGCGGTCAACCTGACCTCGGCGCTCGTCTCCGACAAGATCACGGGCACGGCCGACGCAGGCAGCGACGCCAACACCTTGGAAGATGCTGCCCTGAACGATGCGACACTCCGGGCCGCGGACCTTGCAGCCCTTGTGGGCGGCGAAGTTTTGATCGACACGACCACCGACGCCGGCGCGCCAGTAGGCACGTCGCAGACGATTAGCGCAGAAGACGACGGGGAGATCACGGTGGACGCCGCCTTCGCCGCGGCCATCACCGCCGGCGACACGTTCACCGTCTTGCTTGCGAACCCGGGGATTCCCACCTTCAGCGGCCAGACCATCACGGTCAGCTACAGCCAGGCTGGTTCCCTGGGGCAGTCCAAGAGCCTCGTGAACGACGAGGTGAAGCCCACCATCGTGATCAGCTCGCCGGCCCAGGACTTGATCACCAAGAAGGCCAAGACGATCGTCTTCACGGCCGACATCACTGACACCGGCGCCGGATTCCCGGCCAAGGCCCAGGACATCGTGGACAACAACGGCACTGGGGCCAAGGGTCGGATCCAGCTCTATGTCGGCACGACCTCGGTCGCCCTGACCTCGGCCTCTTTCACCGCCATTACTGACGGCTGGCGGCTTTCGGCCAGCTTCTCCTCGACGGACATCCACAGCATCGCCCCCAAGGTGGCCTGGTGGATCGAAGCCGAGGACCTGGCCGGTAACGCCCAGCAACCCTCGGAGGGCGCCGTTGGGACGACGTCGGCCACTGGTGCAGACGGCACCACTATCACTGACTCCGCGCTGATCGGCATGGCGGCTAACAGCCTCGTTGGCCGTACGGTGACCGTCAGCATCGCCGGTGTGGCGGAGACCCGGACAGTTGACGCCTACGCCACTGCCACTGGTGTTCTGACGTTCACGGACGCACCAGCCACCACCACCACTGCTGATGACGACTTCTCCGCCGCAATCGCTGCCAGCACCGAATACACCATCAAGAAGACCCTGCTCATCACGGTGGACGGCACCAAGCCGTCCCTCTCGGCAGTGGTCACGGGCGACAGGTGGAGCGCGGCCAGCGCCGCCGGTGCCCGCCTGAAGTCGACTACGTCCACCGTCGCGGCGGGATCCACGACGTCGATGCGGGTCACCTTCACGGACGCGAGCGGGCTCGACTCCGCCACCGTCCTCCCCGCGGCCTTCGCCGTGACCAGCAACACCGTCTCGTCGGTGCTGCTGGTGGACGTGGTGGGCGAGAACGCCCTGAGCGCGGAGCAGCGGTTGCCCCTCGACGTCTTCCTGACGCTGGGGACCGCCCTCACTTCCAGCACGCGTCCCACGGTGACCATCTCCAGCTCCATCCTGGACAAGGCTGGCAACGCCTTTGCGGGGGCCTCTTCGAAGGCCACCGACAAGCTGGGCCCCAGCCTGACGGTGACCCTGGACAAGACCCTCAGCAAGAAGCAGGTGAAGGCCACCATCGTCAGCGATGAGCTGCTGATCGCCGCACCGACCGTTGCCGTCTTGAAGATGACGAGCACCACCACCGGAGCCGTCGGGGCAGTCGCTGGCTCCGCGGTCGGTGCGGTGGCTCAGAGCGGAACCATGACCTACACGCAGACCACCAAGATCGCCTCCATCGGCAATGACGCCGGAGCCGAGTTCAACGTGTATGTCACGGCTAACGACACGGGCGCGAGCGGAGGGAACCTCGGCAAGAAGGGCCACGCTTCCAACGCGACCCACAGCACTGCAATCACGTACGAGCTCGACCAGTGGCTGAACGACGGCAACCCGCCGAAGGTGCTCGTCGCGGACGAGGTGGCTGAGGCGACGACCGCCAGCGCCACCGGTGTTCCGAAGGTCGAGTCAGTGGACCCGCTTATCGTCACGGTGGACTTCAACAAGGGCTGCACGGCCGGCGACGCCTGCGCCGCGGCCGGTGAGACCGCGGAGTACACCGGCGACAGCCACAAGACCGCGACGCTGACCAAGGCGACCTACAAGGTCACCTTCAAGGACGGCAGCTCCGAAACTACGACCTTGGACGTGGCCAGCGACATTACGTCGCCCGACAACAAGAGGTTCACGATTGCGCTGCAGGCGCCTAAGGTCGGCAAGTACACACTGACCATCAACGCGGTGGACGAGGCCGGGAACGACAACCTGACGAGCCCGACCGCGGCCACGCCGCAGAACCTGGTCTACAACTGGGAGGTCACTGCGGCCAGCCCGGTCAAGCTCAGTCTCTCGCCAGGCTGGAACCTCATGTCCCTGCCTTTCCAGCCCGCGAACCCGGCCATCAACTCGGTGATTCCGGCTACTCACCCGATCGATTTGGTGATGGCCTACAATAACACCGACCAGGTGTGGCTCGTCTCTCGCCGTGACGCCGACACCGGCCTCTTCGTTGGCGACGTGGCCGTGATGACGGCCACCACCGCCTACTTCGTGAGGACCAACAACTTCGAGGAGCTCTCGCTGCTCCAGCCGCCGGTGGCGACCCAGGCCGCTGCGCCTCCGCCACCGCCCGCCATCGCAATCGTGGCTGGCTGGAACCTGGTCCCGGTGGTCACCTTCACCCCCTCCACCACCAAGGGGATCGCGGCGGACAGCTACCTCGGCACCCTGGGGAAGAACTGGCTCAAGGCCATGACCTATGAACCGCTCACGCGGACGTGGGACTCCATCACGCCGCTTGCCACGGTGCAGCAGAGCTCCGGTGCCACGAACGCATGCACCGGGAAGGCCCTTGCGGCCGCAGCCGTGCTGGCCAACACGGAGCCGTGCCAGAGCGCGACCTACACCAACGTGGTGACTGCGGCTGAGACTGCTGCTGCTGTCGCTGCTGGTGTGGCCGCTGAGGCGGCCGCGGCCGGCAGTGGGGCTGCTGCCCAGGCGGCGGCAGAGGCCGCTGAGCTTGTCGCGTTCGACGACGGCGACACAGTAGTGATGAAGAAGGCCGTCCTAATGGGCCGTGGCTACTGGGTCTACTCCTCCGCGGCAGGGGTGGTCATCCCGTAACTCGATCCTGAAACTGGACCCTGGCCAATGGCGAGAATCCAGGGAGAAGGCTAGCGACCGGGGCCCTCCTCCTCCCCTTCAGGGGGGGAGGGGGGCCTTTGGGCACGCTACCGAAGAGCGCCCGGCCGCCCGGCCGCGGCACACAGATCTTGAGAAAGCGACGGTGACCCCGATGAAGCGTTCAAGAATGGCGGCGCTGCTGGGCGCTGTCATCGCCTTTGCGGCCCTGCTATCGGGTGGCTCCCTCGTCACAGCGCAGGGGGCGCCCCCTCCCGGCCCGGTCGTCTACTTTGGCTCCGTGACCGTGGCCGGGGCGCCCGCCGTGGACGGCCTCAGGATCGTGGGCCGAATCGACGACTATGAGTCGAGGCCCGTGCTGACCAAGGGTGGGGCATACGACCTGCTCACGGTTGGGGGCACCACGTACCTGCACCTCTACCGGTATGTGACCTTCCACCTGCTGGACTACAACGTGCAGGCCACGGAAACCGTGTTCTTCCTTGGCGGCCCCACCGAGCAAGCGCTGAACCTCACCTTCCCCGCTCTTCCCACCCCGACGCCGACGCCCACGGCAACGCCCACGGTAACGCCCACGGCGACGCCGACGCCGACGCCGGAGCCCACGGCGACGCCGACGCCGACACCGGAGCCCACGGCGACGCCGACGCCGACACCGGAGCCCACGGCGACGCCGACGCCGACGCCGGAGCCCACGGCAACGCCGACGCCGACGGCTACGGCGACAGCGGTGCCACCGACGCCTACCGCGCTTCCAACCCCGGCGCCCACGGCAACGGCGACGGCCACGCCCCCGCCGCCGACGTCAGGGCCTGTGGTGATCACCGCCACGCCGACGCAGACAGCGACGGCCACCGCCACGCAGACGGTGGAGGAGGCAGCGGGCACGTGCGGTCGGTCCGGCAGCGGAGACTTGGCGCTGATCCTCGGAGGCGGTGCGCTGCTGGGGCTGGTGCTGCGACGTAGGGGCGCCCGGTAGGGCGCTCCGGGGGCGGGTGACTCGGCGATGTGGCTCGGCCCCGGCGGGTGGCCGCGTGGCTTGGCGTGTGTTGACACCCGTGCGAGCCCCGTGCTACCGTGGTGCGCGTTAGCAGTTTGCGAGGGTGAGTGCTAAATGCCGCTGTCCGGCGTCATCTCCAACCGACAGGAACTCATCCTACGACACATCCTTGAAGAGTACATCGTGAGTGCCGTCCCGGTCGGGTCCGAGGCGCTCACGCGCCGGCCCGGCCTTGGCGTGAGCTCGGCTACCGTCCGTCACGAGATGGCCACGCTCGAGGACGAGGGATACATTACGAGACCCCACTCGTCCTCGGGTGGCGCCCCCACCGCGCGGGGCTATAGGTATTACGTGGAGTCCCTGTGGGGCGTCCGCGAGCTTCCAGCGAACCGCCGGCTCGCCATGCGTCGCCGTCTGCACGACTCCGAGCCGGACGTCGACTCATGGACCAGAGTCGCGGCTAGAATGCTATCCGATCTTACCCAGAACATGGCGCTCGCCACCTTCCCCCGTTCCATCAGCTCGCGGGTACGCCAGGTGCAGCTTGTCCAACTCCACGAGTTCCTCGTGATGCTGGTCCTGGTTCTCCACGAGGCCAGGCTGTACAAGGAGCTGGTGCCGTTGGAGGAGCCGGTTGACGCGGAGGGACTCGGCGAAGTCGTGAACCGACTGAACTCGCAGATATCGGGACTCTCCCGGCAGGAGATTCTTTCGAAGGTACCGGAAGGCTCGCCCTTCGAACGGCAGGTGCTGGGGGAGGTCCTTCGTGTGCTCGAAGAGGGGGAGCGGGCCGCCGCCGCGGACTACCTGACCGAGGGGCTGAGACACCTGCTTGCCCAGCCGGAGTTCGTAGGCTCGGAGAGAACGGTGGAGATCGTGGAGGCTCTGGAGAGCCAGCGGCTGGTCCAGGCCATCCTGGAGGAGAACCCTCAAGAGGGTGAGGTCCGCGTGCTGATCGGCGAGGAGAGCCGCCACGACGCCCTCAAGCCGCTCGGCGTCGTCCTGGGGCAGTACGGCGTGCCTGGGAGCATTACCGGGATCGTGGGGATCGTCGGGCCCATGCGCATGGAGTACGGCGGGACCGTGGTGGGCGTACAGTGCCTCTCGGACCTGCTGAGCGAGCTGGTCGCGGGAGTGCAGGCCCCACCATCGGACCCCGGGGAACGCTCGTGACGCAGGGCGACGAAGAACGCGGAGACGCGGGAGGGGCCACGGGAGAGCCGGCGGCCCCTCAGCCTGAGGCGACCGGTGACTTAGGCGACCAAGGGCCGCCCGAGCCCACCGTCGAGGAGCAGGTGGGTGAGCTGCAGGAGCGTGCCGACCGCCTCCTAGCGAACTGGCAGCGCGCCCAGGCAGACCTTGCCAACTATCGCAAGCAGGTGGAGCGGGACCGTGAAGACCTGGTCCGTCGCGCCTCAGCTTCTCTTCTGATTGACCTCCTTCCCATCATGGACGACTTGGAGCGTGCCCTGGGCAATGTATCGGAGAGTCTGCGAGGGCTCACCTGGGTCGATGGCGTCGTGCTCATCTATCGCAAGCTGGAGGCGGTTCTCGGGCTCCAAGGCGTCGAGGCACTCGTGACCGAGCCGGGCGAAGCGCTCGACCCTCGACGGCACCAAGCGGTGGCGGAGGTTGAGGGCGAAGAGGGGAAGATCGTCGCGGTAATCCAGAAGGGGTACACGCTGCGCCAGCAGCTCCTGCGCCCGGCCCTTGTAGCGGTCGGCCGCCCGGCGGCAGATCCCGCCGCCGAGCCCGAAGCTTCGCCGCCCGCCGACTCCCTGCCAGTCGACGACGATCCCACTCCGGAGCCCTCCCCCTCGTAACCTTCGGTCGCCGGACCACCTCCCCAGGCTGTACAATGGAGCAGCGTATGTCCCTCCGTCCCTCGCGGTCGGTGGACGGACTGCGGCGGTGGGCGACGGCAGGAACAGCTCCTAGAGGATGATGGCGTCGGCGATGACCAACGGCAACAATTTCTACGACGTGCTTGGCGTCCAGAAGAGTGCGACCGAGGAAGAGATTCGGCGCGCCTTCCGCAAGCGCGCCCTCCAGTGGCACCCCGACCGCAACCAGAGCAAAGAGGCGGAGCAGCGCTTCAAGGAATTCAACGAGGCATACCAGGTCCTCATCGACCCCGAGAAGCGAAAGATGTACGACCGGTACGGTCGCACGGATGTTGGGGCAGACGGTGGCTTCACGGGTCGCGGCTTCGACGGAACCGACTTCCCCGGCGGCTTCGGCGACATCTTCGATGCTTTCTTTGGCGGGTTTGGGACACGCAGGGAGGCCGGCCCCCAGCGCGGAACCGACCTCCACTACAGCCTGGAAGTGTCGTTCAAAGAGGCGGCGCTCGGGGTCTCCCATGAGGTCGAGCTCACGCGAACCGAAGTCTGCGAGACCTGTGGCGGGATGCGGAGCAAACCGGGGACATCGCCGGTGAGCTGCGACAACTGCCAGGGCACCGGTCGCATTCGCCGCTCACACGCCAGCTTCTTCGGGCAATTCACCCAGGTCGTAGGCTGCAACGTATGCCGGGGGGAGGGCCGGGTGATCCGCGAACGCTGCCCGGACTGCCGCGGCGCGGGCTACCATCAGAACCCCCGCACTCTTTCCGTCAACGTGCCCGCCGGCATCGACGACGGCATGCAGATCCGACTGGCTGGCGAGGGCGACTCCGGCGTGCGGGGCGGCCCGCCGGGGGACCTCTACCTCTCGGTATCGGTCCGCAGCCACCCTCTCTTCCGCCGTGACAAGGCGAACCTTATCCTGGACCTTCCCGTGAACCTCGCGCAGGCGGCGCTGGGCACCACCGTGGAGGTGCCGATGATCGATGGGTCAGTGGAGGCCGTGGTGGTCCCCGGCGGCGTCCAGCCAGGGACGCTGCTGCGCGTGAAGCAGAAGGGCGTCCCCAGCTTGACCAACGGGAGGCGGGGCGACCTGCTGGTGCGTATCCAGGTGGTCACCCCAGAGCGCCTCGGCCCGCGGGCTCGCAAGCTCTTCCGGGAGCTGGAGGAGGCTTTGGAAGAGGAGTCCGCCAACGGCGGGAAGACGTGGGTTGAGAAGTTCAAGGAAGCCTTCAAAGGGGACGACGTCTGAGTTCGGTCGTCTTGCCCCTCCGTTGTCCCACGGACTGCTCGCCGCGCCGGCTCGTCTTCTCGCAACCCGTCCCATCTCTCGGCCTCGCCACCCCCACCATAGTCGCATCGCAGGAGCGCTGCGTTGTCCTGGCTTGAGCTGAGCGTCCGCGTTCCAGCCGAGATGGTGGAGCCTGTCGTCGAGTTCATCCAGAAGTATGGGGGCCAGCCCGCCATTGTCGAGGAGGCTGGGGGGTTCAACCCCGACGAGGGCGAGGCCCAGGACCCGTCTCGACCCGCCACGGTCCGCACCTACCTGCCTGAGAACCGATGGACCGCCGCCCGTCGGGCCCGCATCGAGGCGGGCGTCCGCCTGCTCTCCCTCATCCAGCCCCTGGAGATGCTTCCCTCAAGGTCATTGGCCGCACAGGACTGGGAGGAGATGTGGAAGTCCCACTTCCAGCCCCTTCGCGTGGGTGAGCGGCTCGTGATTCGACCGCCGTGGCACGATCACGCCTTCGGGGAAGGCGACCTCGTCCTCACCCTGGACCCCGGCATGGCTTTCGGCACGGGGTATCACCCTACCACGCGGATGTGTCTAGAGCTGATGGAACCTCTGGTCCGTCCCGGCCTCCGGGTGCTGGACCTCGGCGCCGGTTCCGGCGTCCTGACGCTAGCGGCAGTCGCCCTGGGGGCCGACTCTGTGCTGGCCCTCGATACGGACGCGGTCGCGGTAAGGGTGGGGCGGCGCAACCTGCGGGCCAACCGTACGGGGCGTCGCGCCCGCCTGGTGCGAGGCACGCTCCCGCTGGACGATGCCGTGGGGTTCCACTTGGCCCTCGCCAACATTTCGGCCAACGTGCTGATCGGGCTGGCGGAAGAGATCGCACGGTGTCTGCTTCCGGGCGGCACGCTCATCGCTTCCGGCGTGCTGGACGAGCGCGCCGCGGACGTGGGTTCAGGGCTGGAGGGGGCGGGGCTCCGCCTGGTGGAGGAGCGCCACAGCGAGGACTGGGTTGCGATGCAACTTGAGCGCCCTATCTAGCTGTCGGCCCTGCCGACGCCTCAAAGCATCGCCCGCACGCCCGAGCCGACGAAGTAGACTCCCATCGCGGCCAGGAAGGCGGCGCACGCCAGCATCACCGCGCCGTACACGGACGGTGTCATCCATCGCCTTCCCGAGGCCACGATGAACGCCACCAGCCCGTACCACGAGTAATCCGCGAGGATGTGGCCGACGTAGAACACTGCCACTCCGATCAGGCCCCACTCGTAGGAGCGGGCCATCAAGGCCGCCCCGACCGTCATCCACCAGACGAACCAGAATGGGTTCGACAGGCTGACCACCACGCCGCCCAGTACGGGGCCTCGCGGCCGGGAGGCAGAGGGCCGCTCGTGGCCTTGCAGCGATGGGGCGCCCCGCTGAGGGTGGTGGCCGATGCTCCACGCCATCCAGAGGAGTACCGCGCCGCCCACCAATCCGATAGTGGCCGCGACGCCCTCGATCTGAAGATAAGGCCCCAGCCCAAGCGCCAGCAGGACGACTACCACGAGCTCCAGGGCCGAGTGGCCCGTGGCGATGGACGGACCCGCCGAGAACCCGTGTCTCGCGGATTCGCGGATGCTCAGGGCCAGGAGGGGCCCCGGGGCCGCTGCCCCGGAGAGGCCGACAAGGAACGATGCGCCGAAGAGCAGAAGCAGGCCGCTATCAGGCATCCGGGCGCTGACCGCGGGCCAGTTCGACGGGCCATTCCTGCGTGGGCGCTCTGTTGAGAAGGGAAGTCGTTGCCTCCTGGGGGTCCATGCCCTCGAAGAGGATCCGGGACAAGGTCTCGGTGATCGGCATCTCCACCTCGTAGCGTGAAGCCAGTGTAAGCGCCGCCGACACCGTGTCCACGCCCTCCGCCACGTGCTGCATTCCCGCCCGCACGTCCGCGAGCGCGTGACCCCTGCCTAGCTGCTCGCCCACGTGCCGGTTGCGGCTCAGCTCGCTGAAACACGTCGCCATCAGGTCGCCGAGGCCGGAGAGCCCTGCCAGCGTCAGCGGAGTCGCCCCAGAGGCCACCCCCAGACGGGTGATCTCCGCCAGCCCCCGCGTGACGAATGCCGCTTTTGCGTTCTCACCGTAGCCTAGGCCGTCGCTGACCCCCGCGCCGATGGCGATGACGTTCTTGAGCGCGCCCCCCAGCTCAACACCCACCACGTCGTCGCTCGTGTAGACACGAAATGTCCTAGAGTTGAACAAGTCCTGCACCCACCGGGCGACCTCCGGGTTCTGGGATGCCACCACGGTAGAGGAGGGATACCCCAGCGCGATCTCAGCCGACAGGTTCGGGCCGGAGAGCACGCTGAATCGTTCCACGGATGCCGGGGACATCTCCTCGGCCATCAGCTCCGTCATGCGTTTGCCCGTGGGGCGCTCCAGGCCCTTCACCACGCTGACCAGCACGGCCTTGCGTGGAACGTTCCCACCGATACGCCGGAGGTTCTCTCTCAGGCTTCTAGACGGCACCGCCACGATGATCGCTTCGGCGTCGCCAAAGGCCTCTCCGGGGTCCGCGCTGACTGTGAGATCGGGCGGGAAAGGAGTGCCGGGGAGGAGTCGGCGGTTTTCCCGGTCCCGGCGGAGCTGCTCCGCCTCTTCCTCGGACCGTGACCAAAGGGCGACCGATGTCCCCCGTTGGGCAAGCAGCACGCCCAGCATCGTTCCCCAGCTGGTCGTGCCGACGACTCCAACCTTCACCACGGTCCGCCTCCTCGATTTAGGGCGGGGCGCCCCCGGGTGTCGTTGGGGGCGAGCGCCGTCCCAGGCGTGACTCGGTCCCCGCCAGGAGGCGTCGGATGTTCTCCCGGTGCCGGAATGTGATGAGCACGGCGCCAATGGCCCCGTACAGGCCGTACGCGATTGGGTGGACCCCCGCGATGCTGAGTGCCAGTATCCCCATTCCCCCGAACACCACCCCCATCAGGCTGCCCAGGGACACGTAGCGCGACAGCGCTATCACCGGCAGGCCGGCGACCACGGCCAGGGCTCCCATCCAAGGCGACAGCGCCAGGAGGGCGCCCAGCCCGGTGGCGATGCCCCGGCCACCGCGGAATCGCAGGTAGATGGACCAGTTGTGTCCCGCCAGCGCCGCGATGGCGCACGCCATCTCCAGGTACCACTGGCCCGTTGGGGGCAGATCAACCCCTTGGGCTACTAGTCGCGCTCCCAGCACCGCCAGCGCGCCCTTTCCCACGTCCAGTGCCAGCACAAGTATCGCTGGGCCAACGCCCACCGTCCGCATGACGTTGGTCATGCCGGTGCTCCGGCTCCCCTGCTCCCGCACGTCCACCCCGCCCGCCGCCTTCGCCACGATGACGCCCGAAGGGAGCGAGCCCAGCAGATAAGCGGCCGGTATCATCAGCAGGTACCACAGCGCTTCGTTCATCTCGGGCCCCGCCTCGACACCTTCTGGAAGTGGAGCCGCAGCAGGCTCCCCTCGAACCCGAACGCTGAGCGAAGGGTGTTCTGCAGGTACCGCCGGTACGAGAAGTGGACCATCTCCGGGTGGTTCACGTAGAACGTGAAGGACGGCGGATGGGTGCCTGTCTGGGCGACCCGTAGGAACCGGAGGGATCTTCGCCCGTGGGTTGGGGGCGCGTGCTTGCCCAACGCCTCCATGAGGACGCGGCTCAGCTCCCCCGCGTCAACCACCTTCCCCCGCTCGCGGAAGACGTTCAGAGCCGTCTCTAGGAGATCCGCGACTCCCTCTCCCGTGGCGGCGGAGACCAGGCGAATCGGTACGTACGGCGCCCAGTGGAGCCGGCGGCGCACCTCTTTCATTGCGTCGGACATGCGCATGCCCATCGCCGGAGCCAGGTCCCACTTGTTCACCGCGACGACCATCCCTCGGTACGCCTCCGCCACGTACCCGGCGATGTGGGCGTCCTGGGCCGTCATCAGCTCCTCGGCGTCCACCACAAGCACCGCGACGTTGCTTCGCTCGATGGCCTGGAGGGCCCGCAATGCGCTGAACCGCTCGATTCCCGGCTCGATGCGGCCCCGTCTCCGGATCCCGGCTGTGTCGATGAGCACCAGGGGTTGGTCCAAGTAGCTCGCCCAGGAGTCGATCGCGTCTCGGGTGGTGCCGGGGGTCTCGTGGACGATCGCCCGCTCTTCACCCGTGATAGCGTTCAGGAGGCTCGATTTGCCCACGTTGGGGCGTCCCACCAGTGCGAGCCGCGGAAAGTCGGTCGGCGTCTCCTGCTCCTCCGTGGGGGGGAAGTGGATCACCACCTGATCCATCAGGTCGGCTATCCCCTCGCTCTTCAGGGCGCTGATGGGGAGAGGGTCGCCGAGGCCCAGGCTGTAGAATTCGCTGAGGGCCAGGTGGCGGGTCTCTCCCTCGCACTTCGCCACCGCCAGCACGATCGGCTTCCCCCGGCGGCGCAGTAGGTCCGCGACCTCCGAGTCGCCCGGCTGCGGGCCGGTTGATCCATCGGTCAGGAACACCACCACGTCCGCCTCGTCCAGGGCGGTCTGGACCTGGTCGTGGACCTTGGCGGTGATGGGCTCGCCAGCGGTCGAATCCAGCCCGCCCGTGTCCACCAGGATGTACGGGCCAAGGTCCCCGGTGACGCGGCTCATGACCCGGTCGCGGGTGGTCCCCGGCTCGTCGGCGACGATGGCCCGCCGCTCCCCCACCAGACGGTTGAAGAGCGTGGATTTGCCCACGTTGGGCCGTCCTACGATAGCCACGACGGGAAGCAGGACGGCTTCACCCTCCTCGGAGGGGTGGTCGCCGAGCACGGGAGCGCCTGCGGGGTCGATGCTAGCCAAGGAGCGTCTCCAGGATTGCCTTTTGGACGTGCAGCCGGTTCTCCGCCTGATCGTAGGCGGCGGACCGGGGGTGGTTCAGGAAGCCTGGCGGCACCTCTTCGCCGTAGTGAGCCGGCATTGGATGCATGATGATGGCGTCGGGCCGAGCGTGCGCCATGAGCGCGTCGTTCACCTGGTAGCCATCGAAGGCCGCGCGGCGGGCCGCCGATTCCGCTTCCTGCCCCATGCTGGTCCACACATCGGTGTACACCACGTCCGCGCCCTCGACGGCGCTCGCTGGGTCGCCAGCGAGCGTCAGGCTCCCCTCCGTCGATGCGGCAAGCTGGGTCGCCTGGCGCACCACGTCTTCGGGGAGCTCGTAGCCGGGCGGACTCGCCAGGCGTATGACCGCTCCCGCGGCCGTCGCCGCCAATGCCAGGCTGGCCGCCACGTTGTTGCCGTCGCCGACGAAGCCGATGACCGTCCCCGCCAGCCGGCCCTTTCGTTCCAGGACGGTCAGAAGGTCGGCGAGGGCCTGGCACGGGTGCTCGGCGTCGGAGAGAGCGTTGACCACCGGCACCGAGCCGTTGGCCGCGAGCGCCTCCAGGTTCTCGTGCGCGAACGTGCGGCAGACGATACCGTCCACGTAGCGGGAGAGCACGCGAGCCATATCGCTCACGGGCTCGCGGGTTCCCAGGCCCACTTCCTGCGGTCCCAGGTAGACGGCGATGCCTCCAAGCTGCGCCGTGGCCACCTCAAAGCTCACCCGCGTGCGGAGGGATGGCTTTTCAAACAGGAGCGCCACGGTCTTTCCCGCCAGGGAGCCCATTCCGGGAACCCCGCCGGGGGACCCCCCACGGCCGGTGGGGGTGGAGGCCTTCAGCTCTCGGGCTCGGGCCAGCAGCGCGTGGGTCTCCTGGGGCGATGCGTCCGACACCGAAAGCAGGTGGCGTGCCGCCAGGGCGACCTTCGTGCCAGCGCCGCTGGCGCCTGCTGAGCCGACCATGACCTCCATCCCCTTCTCCTCCCTCGCGGAGCGCGGTTCGCCCCGATTCAAGGGCATAAGTATAGCACGGGGCCAGCTTGGGAGCACACGCGCGGTCGTGTCTATGGGGGCCTCGGGAGCGAGGCTACGACCCGCCTTGGGATAGGTCCCAGGCGGACTGGCCGATGAGCGGCACGAAGCGACACTTGCCCAACGTGCGCCTTGAGTAGCCGGAGTCCTCGCGCACCACCCGGACCAGGTCCTGCTCGAGACGACTGCCCACGGGGATGACCAGGCGACCTCCAACCGTGAGCTGCCGTACCAGCTCGTCCGGGACCCGCGGCGCCCCGGCGGTCACCAGTATGCCGTCGAACGGAGCTTCCTCTGGGCAGCCCAGAGTCTCGCCTGCGGGGTGGACGGCGACCCGGTCGTGGTAGCCCTGGGAGTCCAGCACCGCCCGAGCAGTGGAGGCGAGCGCCGGGATGCGCTCCACGGTGACCACCCGCCGCGCAAGCCTTCCCAGGATCGCCGCCTGGTACCCGCTTCCCGTCCCCACTTCCAGGATCGCCTCATTGGGCTGAGGGTCCAGCGCCTCCGTCATCAGCGCCACCATGAGGGGCTGAGAGATGGTCTGGCCGTAGCCGATGGGGAGGGGGACGTCGTCGTACGCCGAGCCAAGCAGGTTGGGGGGCACGAACGCTTCACGGGGGACCCGAGCGATGGCCCGGAGCACTCGCTCGCTGCTGATCTCCGCACGCAGCCGGGTGACCAGATTCTGCCGCGCCTCGCCGGGCGCGGGAGGGCGCCCGCCTCGCCGTCGCATGGCATGTCCCCCTGCCGACACTATACCATAGGCGCGGGCTGGGGCCGACGGGCGAAGGAGACGGGCGTGGG
>CAYTEC010000028.1:19941-22850 GCA_964436745.1 uncultured Dehalococcoidia bacterium
GGGGCTTGTTCCGTCGTGGGAGGGCCTGGAGGCTAGCTCTTGCCTTCCTGTTCCTTGATGCGCGTGGCGATGGCGTCCTGCAGGGCGCTCCAGGCCAGGAGGGCGCACTTGATCCGAACAGGGAACTTGCGGACCCCTTCCAGGGCCGCCAGGTCCCCCATCTGCTCCTCCTCCTCCGCGTTCAGCTCCTCGCCTTTCATCAGGTCGCGGAATCGGGCGCCCAGCCCCGTTGCTTCGGTCAGCGTCCGGCCCTTGAGCAGCTGCGTCATCATGGACGCGGATGCCTGGCTGATCGCGCACCCCTCGCCCGCGAAACCCACGCTGTCGATCCGGCCATCATCGCCTAGCCGCGCCGTCAGGATGACGCGGTCGCCGCAGAAGGGGTTGAACCCCTCGGCCTCCACATCAGGCGCGTCCAAGAGCCCGCGGTGGCGGGGGCGCCGATAATGGTCCAGGATGATGTCCTGGTAGAGTCCGTCCAGCGCGCCCTGCTGCATTTCGGTCGGTCCTTGTCGATCGGAGTCCTAGTCGGCTGATGAAAGACCCGTTTCGATCATCCCCATGTTCTCTTCTTGGCTGGGAGGGAGTCGGGGATATCGTCTGGAGGGCAACCCCACTCTTGCCGTGGAAGGACTGCAGAGGGGGCTCCACCCCTCTCGACTCCTCTCCATGCTACATCTGCGCGAGCTTTGCGGCCACTAGCCCCTCAACGTGGGCGCGCACCGCCTGGTGCTCTATGCCCTCCACGATCTCCGCGACGAAACCGCGCACCAGCATCATACGCGCTTCCTGCTCCCCGATGCCACGGCTACGCAGGTAGAAGAGGGCGGCCTCGTCGAGCTGCCCGCAGGCGGCCCCGTGGGCGCACCTCACATCGTCGGCATATATCCAGAACGCCGGCTTCGTGTCGGCCTCCGCTTCGTTGGAGAGGAGCAAGTTCTTGTCGGCCTGGTTGGCGCTGACCTTCTGCGCGCCCTCCCGCACCACGATGCTTCCGTGGAAAACGGAGCGGGACCGGCCGGAGAGGACCCCCTTATAGAGCTCACGGCTCGTCGTATGCGGCTTGGCGTGGTCGATGATGACCTGATTGTCCACGTGCTGCGACCGCGTGACCAGGTAGAGGCCGTTGAGGGTGGTGTGGCTCCCCTCGTCGCCGGTCAGGACGTTCAAGTTGTTCCGCACGAGCCCGCCGCCAAGGTCCGTTACCACGGACGCATACGTGCTGTCGCGCCCCAGCGTCACGTGCGTGTTGCCGACGGCGTAGGCTTCCTCGCTCTCCTGCTGCACCCGGTAGTGGCGGACCCGCGCCCCGTCGCCGACCGCGACCTCGGTGACCGCGTTGGTCAGGTAGCCCGCATCCGAGAGCGCGCCGTGGCTCTCCACGATGGTCACGCTGCTGTCCCTGCCGGCCAAGACCAGCACCCGAGGCTGCAGCGCGGCCCCGGCGGCCTTGGCGGTCGATAGGAACACCAGGTGGACCGGCTCCGGCGCCTCCGTACGGTCGGGGACGTGGAGGAACGCGCCTTCGTGGAGGAAGGCCGTGTTGAGGGCCGTGAAGGCGTTGTCCTGGTAGGCCGCGTGGCGCGCCAGGTGCTCCCGAACCAGTTCGGGCCGAGTCGCCATCGCGTCCGCCAGGCTCAGGAGGCTCACGCCAGAGGGCAGTGACTCGATGTCGGAGAGGTCGGGGGCGTAGCATCCGTCCACGAACACGAGGCGGCTCCAGCGCGAGTCCCCCACGGTGAGCCGCTCCAACTCTTGGGCCGTGACGGCCGGGGGCTCGACGGGGGACAGGGGGCTGAACGGGGCCCGCGCGATGGGGCGAACGTCGGTGTACTTCCACTCCTCGTTGCCGCGGCGCGCCGTCGGGAACCCCAGGTCGGCGAACCGGGCTGCGGCGTCACGTCGGAGGTCACGTACCCACGCGGGATCGGCGGACGCCCCATTGCGCTCGAACGCCCCGAAGGCATCGAGGTAGCGGGCCGTCTGGCTTGCTGTTTGCTGGGGCATGCGTGCCACGCTCGCCTAGGGGCTGGGCTGGGCGGTCTTCGCGGCTTCGTCGAGCCAATCGTAGCCGCGCTCCTCGATCTCCATGGCAAGGTCCTTGCCGCCGGAGCGGACGATGCGGCCGCCGATGATGACGTGGACGAAGTCCGGGACCACGTAGTCGAGGATGCGCTGGTAGTGGGTGATGAGCACGACGCCGCGCTCGGGGAACCGCAGCCGGTTGATGGCCTCGGCCACGCCGCGCAGCGCGTCCACGTCCAGGCCGGAGTCGGGCTCGTCGAGGATGGCGAGTTTCGGCTCGAAGACCGCCATCTGGAGCACCTCGTTGTGCTTCCGCTCGCCCCCGGAGAACCCTTCGTTCACCGAGCGCTTGATGAGGGCGGGGTCCATCTCCACGGCCTTCGCCGTCGCCGTGAGGTGTCTGTCGAACTTGAGGATGTCCACATGCTCCTCGCCGCGGGCCTTGCGCATGGCGTTGACCCCGGCTCGCAAGAAGTGGTCCAACCGCACCCCCGGGATTTCAACGGGGTGCTGAAAGGAGAGAAAAAGCCCGGCGCGGGCCCGCTCCTCCGGGGGCATCTCCAGGAGGCTGGCCCCCTCGAACAGCGCCTCCCCGGCGGTGGCGCGGTACCCCGGACGGCCCACGAGCGTGTAGGCGAGGGTACTCTTGCCCGACCCGTTCGGGCCCATGATCGCGTGGACTTCGCCGGCGCCGACCGTGAGGTCGACACCACGGAGGATCTCGATGTCGGCGACGGTGCCATGTAGGCCCCGGATTTCCAGGAGAGCCATGGTCGCTCCTACCCTACCGCCCCCTCCAAGTTCGCTTCCAGGAGCCTGGTGGCCTCCACGGCGAACTCGAACGGGAGCTGCTTGAAGACCTCTTTGCAGAAGCCGTTGATGAT
>CAYTEC010000029.1:0-14816 GCA_964436745.1 uncultured Dehalococcoidia bacterium
ACGCTCGGGGAGATCCCAATTCCTCGGAGGATGTTGTAGGCGATGGTGAAGTTGGGGCTGTCATGCCACTCGCCGTGGATGCGAAGGGCCAGATCGCCGATTGCCCCATCGGGGGTGGGCACCCTGATGACCAGGGCGCACATGCGCCTCGCCACGCGCTCCATCTTGTGTGCGAAGCCGACCAGGTCCGGGGTGGCGTACATGGAATGGGAGCTGAGCGCGACGTCGTGGCTCGCCACGTCCGCTCCCACCCATTCCCCACGCACCGACGCGACGTTGGTGACGCCGGCCGCCGCCACGTTCCGCTCCAGAATCTCGAGCATGGCGGGCGAGGCGTCCAGGGCCGTCACACTGCTCGCCAACCCCGCCAGGAAGATGGCCCATCGCCCCGTGCCCGCGCCGATGTCCACCACGGTGTCGGTCGGAAGGACTTGTCGCGCCACGGCTTCCATCAGAGGGTCGGGTCCCTCGCGCTGACGACGCTTTGTCGAGTCGTCGAACCTGGAGGCCCGCTTCCGCCACGGGTCGGCCTCACGCTCCCGTTCCTCCGCAGGCCGGACGAACCGGAGGCTCAGGTCGCTCCAGAGGTCTTTCCAGTAGTTGAGTTCTTCTTGCATCATGTCACCCGTTTCCGTCTCGGCGGGCGCGCCCGCCCGTGGTTAGCGGGTTGCGAGCAGCGCATTCCCTGGCCGGCCTGCTTCCGACAGGTCGATGCGATTCTGTTTCGACCATCCATCTGCCGCAGGGGCTCCCCCCTCTGGCCTCGACTCGATTGGCGCCCCGCTAGTACACCATTTCGCCGCGAATGAACGCCCCGGTGCGGGGGTCCCTCGGGTCGCTGAACACGTCCGCCGTGTTCCCCACTTCCACGACTCGGCCGTCCACGATCAGCGCCACCTCCTGGGCGACGCGCCGCGTTTGGAACACGTTGTGGGTGACCAGGACGATGGTCGTGCCTCGCTCTCGGTTGACGCTGGTGACGAGGCCTTCGATGAGTCCTACGTTGTAGGGGTCCAAGTTGGCGGTGGGCTCGTCGAGCAGAAGCACTTCCGGCTCGATGATCAGGGCGCGAGCCAGGGCCACCCTCTGGGCTTCGCCGCGAGACAGGGTGGACGCCCGCGCGCGGGCCATCGGCAGGAGGCCGACCAGGTCAAGCATGCTCTCCACGCGGTCGTGCGCATCCCGCTGGCGCCGGAGACGGAGTCCGTAGGCCACATTGCTCGCCACCGTCGAGCTTAGCATTACCGGGTCCTGGAACACGGTCGTCACCTTGCGTCGCTCCTCCAGCGGAATCGTCGTGCCGCCCTCCACGGCGTGGCCGTTGAAGACGATGGCGCCGGAGGTGGGGGCCTCCAGGAAGTTGAGCATCCGCAGCAGTGTGCTCTTACCCGCCCCGCTGGGGCCCATGATGCCAAGGATGACGCCACGGCGGACCTCCAGACGAGCCACGTGGCAGACTTCGCGCGCCCCGTAGCTCTTGGTGACCTCAGACAGGTCGTAGACCAGGTCTCCCACTACTCCGTCAGCCTCTTCCCCTGCAAGGCCAGGAGCGCCAGGTTGACCAGAAAGGCCATCGCCAGGAGAATCAGTCCCAGGGCCACCGCTACGTCAAAAACCCCCATGCGTGTGAGCTGCAGGATCGCCGTGGTCAGCACCTGCGTGAAGCCTTTGACGTTGCCGCCCACCATCATCACCGCCCCCACCTCCGAGATGATGGAGGCGAAGCCGCCGATTACAGCCACCAGAACGCCCACCCGGGCCTCCCGGAGCACGGCCATCGTAGCCTGCGCGTTGGTGGCCCCTAGGCTGAGCACCTGGCGTCGCAGGTTCGGGTTGACCCCCAGGATGGCGGCCATGGTCAAGACCGCGATGACCGGAAAGGCGATGATCACCTGAGCCGCCACCATGGCCTTCGGCGTGTAGAGCCACCCCAGCCAGCCCAGGGGTCCGCTGCTGGAGGCCATCAGGAAGACGAACAGCCCCACCACCACGGGGGGAAAGCCCATGCCGGTGTAGAGGAGGACGATGGTGGCCCTCCGGCCCCAGAACCGGCGGAAGGCCAGCGAGACGCCCGCGGGTATTCCGATTGCGGCGCTCAGGAGCAGGCCGAGGCCGGACACTTGCAACGTCAGCAGCACCACCTGGAATATCGCGGAATCCCCGGTGACGATGAGCCGCAGGGCCTCCACCAGTCCGTGCCAGATATCGGAGATGGGGCCACCTCCCGCGATCTATTGCTCCGCTCGCCACGCCTCGCTGTCAGGGTAGAAGAGGGGCTCGCCGTACAGGTCGCGCCCGAACGCCGCGATGCGCTCCTGCGTCTGGTGCGAGGTCAGGTACTCGATCAGCTTCTCCGCCAGGTCCCGTTCCACCCGCGGGTGGAGCGCCGGATTGACCGCGATGATGCCATATGGGTTCAACAACAGCGCGCCCCCGCTCGACATAACGAACAGGTCCAGGCCCTCTCTGCGCGAGAGGTACGTCCCCTGATCGCTCAGCGTGTATGCGCCCATCTCATTGGCGATCGTCAGAGTGTTGCCCATCCCCTGCCCGGTTTCGCGGTACCAATCCCCCTGAGGCGAGATCCCAGCTTCCTCCCACAGTTGGCGCTCCTTGAGGTGGGTGCCAGAGCCGTCGGCGCGGGACACGAAGGCCGCTCCCCCGGCTCCCCCCACCCGGGCGATGCGCTGGAGCGCCTGGATGGCGCCCTCCGCGGCGGCGGCGATGCCGGCGGGGTCCTCAGGGGGGCCGAGGATGACGAAACGGTTGTACATGAGGTCTCGACGGTCGACACCGTGGCCGCTGGCCACGAACTCATCTTCCCTCGCCCGGGCGTGGACCAGCACGATGTCGGCGTCGCCCTGCTCGCCGAGCGCGAGTGCCTGCCCCGTGCCGACGGCTAGGACCTTCACCCTAACGCCGCTGGCCTCCTCGAACGGGGGCAGAATGACCTCCAGCAGTCTCGAGTCGGCGGTGCTCGTAGTGGTAGCCAGGACGAGGGTTGGTCCATCGCCTTCGCAGCCAACCGCGCCGCCGATGAGCAGCAGTGGCAAGAGCAGCCTAAGAACGTTCTTGCGCACATGCCACTCGAGGGGAAGGCGGAAGGCCTCGGCGCGCCAGCGAAGAACGCCGCGCAGCCACGGCCCAACGGCGGTGGCTGTGCGGCGCCGCTCCTGGTAGGACCCCATTGGTGTTGCCCTGGTCCGAGGGCGCCCTAGGCGGGGGCTTGCTGGGCGATCGCCCACCCGATGCCCAGCTCTTGGAGCTTTTCCGTGGTGGGAGCGCCGGTCTCGGTGTCCCACCCCATCATGCCGTAGAAGGTGTGGACCGCGTGCTGCATCGCCTCAAGGTCGATGGCGGTGTCCTTCAGCCCGCCCCGGGGGGTGGGCTTGAAGAACCGATTGGGGAGCTGGTCGTCCGCGGCGGTGAGACCCTCCCGCAGGTTGAAGAGCCTGGACATGGTCGCCATGCGCTCCCCGACCTTGAGCGCCTCGACGGCCGTGTACTCCCAGCCGGTGAGGGCGCGCAGCAGGTCCACGTGCCGGTTGAGGCCCCAGGGCACGAACATGCACATGCCTAGCGAGTCGGTGAACATTCGGAGGAGGTGCTGGTTCTTGACCATGGACACCTTGGCGGGGCCCAGGTCGTCGGCCGCGAGCGGGTCCATGTCACCCAGGATGCGGGCCGTCTCCATCCCCGCGCCCTCCTGAGTGAACGCGGTGTCGTGCAGGCCGGCGACGTGGTCGCCGCCGGTGGGGTTGATGGAGTAGGTGAGGCCCAGGCCCTGCTTCAGCCGTGGCTCGTGCATCCCGAACTCAACGCCCTTCACCTGCATCGCGTACTCGGCGGCTCCGCGGCCGATCCGCTCCGCCGCATTGCGAGTCCCGTCAGCCAGGATGTCGCCGATGCCCTCACGGTGCGCGATCATCTCCAACACCTGGATCATCGCGTCGGCGTTGCCGAACCGCAGGTCGATTCCCCCGGTGTCCTCCAGCGTCAGAATCTCGTTCTCGAAGCACTCCATGGCGAAGGCCAGGACCCCGCCGGCGGAGATGGTGTCAATGGAATGGAGGGAACAGAGCTCGTTGGCCTTGCAGATGGCGTCCAGGTCATCGATCCCCAGGAAGGAGCCGAAGGCCGCCAGCGTCTCGTATTCGGGGCCACCGTTCCTCGGGTTCACGTTGAACCGCTCGTTCTCCAGCGACACCACCTTCTTGCACTTCACCTGGCACGCCGGGCACGCCTCCATCTCGCCGCCGTAAGAGTCGTGGACGGCATCGGCGGTGATCTTCTCCACACCCTCGAAGTGGCCGTCACCCCAGTTGCGCACCGGCAGGTTCCCTTGGGCGTTGCCCCCGACCATTGCCGCCGCGACCCCGGTGCCGAGGGCGTGCATGCTCGCGGCGTTGCCCAAGTTCATGTAGTTGTTGTTCATCCACCGGGCCATCTCAATGAGCTTGGGTTGGTCGGCGCCACGGGGTATCTGGCGGCCTTTGACCGCAACGCACTTCAAGTTCTTGGACCCCATCACCGCTCCCACGCCCCCGCGGCCGGCGGCGTTCCGCAGGTCCGTCATGACGCAGGCAATGGCCGCCATGTTCTCACCCGCGGGTCCGATGGTGGCGGTCCGCACCATGCGCTCCCCAAGCTCCGCTTCGATCGCGTCCTGGGTCTCCAGCACGGTGTTGCCCCACAGATGGCTCGCGTCCCGGATCTCCACCTCTCCGTCCTTGATCCAGAGGTAGACCGGAGTGTCGGCCTTGCCGTCCACGATAAGCGAGTCGAACCCCGCCTTCTTCAGCTCGGCCCCGAAGTGGCCTCCGACATCGGCCTTGGCGATGCCGCCACTGAGAGGGGACTTGGCGCCGATGCAGTTGCGCGACGCCCCCGGGACCGGGGTCCCGGTCATGGGACCCAGGGCGAAGATGAGCATGTTGTCAGGAGACAGGGCGTCCGCGCCGGGCTTCATCTCCTTGAGGAGGTAGTAGGCCACGAGCGCCGCGCCTCCCAGGTACCTTCGGTAGAACAGGTCGTCCGGCTCGTCGACGGTCACCTCGCGCGTTGTCAGGTTCACCCTCAGGATCTTGTGTTTGATTCCGGGGACCATGCTCTATTCCTCCTTCGCCAACTCTCCCGCCGAGCGGGGGCCGGAACCGCTGCCGGCCGCGGTGGGTCGCTCGTCGTCAGACAGCGGTCAGCTATGTGGCCGCCCAGCTGATGCCGAGCTCTTCCAGCTTCTCGGAGGTGGGGACACCGGTCTCCGGGTCCCACCCCATCATGCCGTAGAAGGTGTGGATGGCGTTGCGCATCTCGTCCGGGTCGATTGCCGTGTCCTTCAGCGCTCCCCTGGGAGTGGGCTTGAAGAACCGGTCGGGGAGCTGGTCATCAGCGGCGGTGAGACCCTCCCGCATGTTGAAGGCCCGGGCCATCGTCACCATCCGCTCGGCCAGCTTCATGGCCTCCACCGCGGTGTACTCCCATCCGGTGAGGGCGCGCACCAAATCCACGGCCTGGTTCATGGTCCACGGCACGAAGTGGCACATCCCCAGGGTGTCCGGGATCATCCGCGACAGGTGTGCGCTGCGCATCATCCCGACCTTGGCGGCGCTCAGGTCGTTGGCCGGAAGCGGGTCCATGTGCCCGAGCATTCGGACCGCGTCCATGCCACGCCCCTCCTGCGTGAAGGCGGTGTCGTGGAGGCCCGACATGTGATCGCCGCCGATGGCGTTGACGGAGTAGACGAGGCCGAGGCCCTGCTTGAGTCTGGGCTCGTGCATTCCGAACTCCACGCCCTTCACGTGCATGGCGAACTCGCTGGCTCCATGGCCGATCCGTTCCGCCGCCTTGCGGCTCCCGTCCGCCAGGATGTCGCCGATGCCCTCGCGGTGCGCGATCATCTCCAGCACCTGGAGCATCGCGTCGGCGTTGCCAAACCGCAGGTCGATCCCCCCGGTGTCTTCCAGTGTCAGAATCTCGTTCTCGAAGCACTCCATGGCAAAGGCCAGCGTGCCCCCGGCGGAGATGGTGTCGAGGCCGTGGAGGGAGCAGAGCTCGTTGGCCCTGCAGATGGCCGCCAGGTCGTTGATCCCCATGAAAGAGCCGAAGGCCGCCAGCGTCTCGTACTCCGGTCCGCCGTTCCTTGGGTCCACCTTGAAGCGGTCGTTCTCCAGCTCCACCACCTTCTTGCACCGCACCTGGCAGGCCGGGCACGCCTCCATGCCAATCCGATACTCGTCGCGCACGGCGTCGGCGGTGATCTTCTCTACGTCATCAAAGACACCGTCGCCCCAGTTGCGCACCGGCAGGTTTCCGGTGGCGTTGCCCCCCACCATGCCCGCCGCCGCGCCCGTGCCCAGGTCGTGCATGCCCTTGGCGTTGCCGATGTTCATGTAGTTGTTGTTCATCCACTTGGCCATCTCAAGGAGCTTGGGCTGGTCGGCCCCACGGGGGAACCGTCGGCCTTTCACCGCAACGCACTTCAGGTTCTTGGACCCCATCACCGCGCCCAGTCCGCCCCGTCCGGCGGCGTTGCGCACGTCCGTGATGATGCAGGCGATGGCCGCCTGGTTCTCCCCTGCGGGCCCGATGGTGGCCGTCCGCACGAGGCGCTCGCCAAGCTCCGCCTCGATCGCGTCCTGGGCCTCCAGCACCGTGGTGCCCCACAAGTGGCTGGCGTCCCGGATCTCCACCTCGCCATCCTTGATCCAGAGGTAGACGGGGGTGTCAGCCTTGCCGTCGACGATGAGCGTGTCGAACCCCGCCTTCTTCAGTTCGGCCCCGAAGAAGCCTCCCACCTCGCTCTTGGCGATGCCGCCGCTAAGGGGGGACTTGGCGCCGATGCAGTTGCGCGACGCGCCCGGCACTGGAGTGCCGGTCATGGGGCCCAGAGCGAAGATCAGCATGTTGTCAGGAGATAGGGCGTCCGCGCCGGGCTTCATTTCCTTGAGGAGGTAGTAGGCCACGAACGCGGCCCCGCCCATGTACCTCCTGTAGAACAGGTCGTCCGGCTCGTCGACGGTTACCTGGCGCGTAGTTAGGTTTACCCTCAGGATCTTGTGGTTCATTCCGGGAACCATGGCGCCTCCTTCTCGTGGATACGATGGCCGGCCGGTCATCCCCCCGCTATGGGGGGGAACACAATGACAGACGACTCCTCCGTCAAGACGTTGGAGGAGTCGCCCAGAGTCCCGTTGAGACTGGCGTTCCAAGGTTCGTTGGTGTCAATGCCAAGCTGGATCAACAAGCCCAGCAGCGTTGTCCCTTCCTCGACCTCCACCTCGACACGGCGCTGTTGATCCTTGATGAACCGCTGGAGGGGGCCCATGACGTCAACGACTACGCGCATAAACCGACCATTCCCCAAGGACCTTGGGCTACGCGTCGAAGCAATCGCATCATCGCAAATAGCGAGTTGTCTGTCAACGAAACGAGCACCCCTCGCGCCTCGCGGGTGGACGGCGCCCAGGCGCGGGTGTACTCTGGTTTCCGTCGCCGCCCCGGCGAGACGAACCCCCACCATCTGAGCCAACGGCGTCGCCACCGAGCGACTCCTCTCAATGTGAGGCCGCGCACCAGGAGCAGTCTTGCCTGAGTTGTTCACCGTGGTTACCCCCGACGAGGCGAGGCGCACGTTCCTTGCCCACCTGACGACGGGTGTCGCCGCCGAGCGCGTCCCTGTCTCCGACGCCTTGGGCCGGGTCACGCGCGGCGATGTCGTGGCGCCCTCTGACCTCCCGGCGTTCCCTCGGTCCACTATGGACGGCTACGCGGTGCGAGCCGCGGACACCTACGGCGCCAGCGAGGGGGTCCCCGCGTACCTATCCGTCACGGGAGAGGTGCTGATGGGCCACGACGCCGCCATCGTGGTCTCCGCCGGCGGGACGGTCGTGGTGCACACGGGCGGCATGCTTCCAGTGGGCGCCGATGCCGTGGTCATGGTGGAGAACACCCAGCGCGTAGACGATGGCACGATCGAGGTGGTCCGGCAGGTGGCGCCCGGAGAGAACGTCATCCAGGTCGGAGAGGATGCAAGGGCCGGAGACGTGCTCGTGCCGACGGGACGCTGGCTTCGACCACAGGACCTGGGTGGCCTCATGGGCATGGGCATCACCGAGGCGTCCGTGGCGCCGCGCCCCGTGGTGGCGATCATGTCCACCGGCGACGAGCTGGTGCCGCCGGACACGGCGGTTGGCCCCGGCCAGGTCAGGGACATCAACACCTACTCCATCTCCGCCCTCGTCACGCGAGGGGGCGGCGCGCCGCGCCCGCTGGGCATCGTTCCGGACGACTGGAAGATGCAGGTAGAGGCCGCCCGAGCGGGGCTAGAGGGCGCCGATATGCTGGTGGTCTCCGCCGGCAGCTCCGTGAGCGCGCGGGACCTGACGTCCCGCGTCATCGCCGCGCTGGGCGAGCCCGGTATCCTGGTCCACGGCGTGGCTGTCCGTCCGGGCAAGCCGACGATCCTGGCGGTCGCCGACGGCAAGCCGGTGGTAGGGCTGCCGGGAAATCCGGTCTCCGCCATGGTGGTCTTCGACCTGCTGGTTACTCCCGCTCTGCACCTCCTCTCTGGGTGCGCCAGCCCGCCACCGCGACCCTTCGTGGAGGCGACGCTCGCGCGCAACCTGGCGTCCACTACCGGCCGAGAGGACTACGTCCAGGTGCGGGTGGAGCAGCGAGACGGCGGCTCGTGGGCCGTGCCGGTCTTCGGCGAGTCCAACCTCATCACGACGACGATGCGGGCGGATGGGGTGGTGCGGGTCCCGCTGGACAAGCACGGGCTGCTGGAAGGGGAGCGCGTAGTGGTGCGTCTCTACTGATGAACGGGGGTTTCATGGAGCGGCGGATCTACCTGGAAGATGTGGCCTTGGAAGAGGCTCTGTCCAAGTTCCTCGGCGCGCTCGAGGCTGCCGGAGGTCTGGATCCGCTCCCTTCCGAGGTTGTCCCTCTCGTCGACTCACCGGAGCGGATCACGGCGGAGCCTGTGTGGGCCAAAGTATCGTCTCCGTTCTACCATTCGGCGGCGATGGACGGGGTTGCGGTGCGCGCGGAGGACACCTACGGCGCCACCAAGACCTCGCCCGTGCGTCTGGCCGTGGGTGAGCAGGCCCGTTGGGTCGACACCGGGAACGTCATCCCGCCGGAGTTCAATTCCGTCATCATGGTCGAGGATGTCCAGCGAATGGGCGAGGCGCAGATCGAGATCCTGGCGCCAGCGGCCCCGTGGCAGCACGTGCGCCCGCTGGGAGAGGACGTGGTGGCCACGGAGCTTGTGCTGCCGGAGAGCCACCAAATTCGCGCCACCGACCTGGGCGCCCTTGCCGGAGCAGGCGTCGTCGCCGTTCCCGTGCGTCGCCGACCTCGGATCGCCGTCATACCCACCGGCTCGGAGCTGATCCCCGCGGGGGCGGCGATGGAGCCGGGGAAGATCATCGAGTCCAACTCGCTCGTGATGGCCAGGCTGGCAGACGAATGGGGTGGCGCCGCGACCCGCCTCCCCATCGTCCGCGACGAGTTCGACGCTATCCGCGAGGCCGTCCGAGGGGCGCTGGAGACCCACGACGTTGTGCTGGTGAACGCTGGCTCGTCGGCCGGCTCTCGCGATTACACCGCGTCCGTGGTCGAGTCGGTGGGAGAGCTGTTGGTCCACGGCATCGCGATCCGGCCGGGACACCCGGTGGTGCTGGGCATGGCCGGAGGCAAGGCCGTGGTGGGCGTCCCAGGCTACCCGGTCTCGTGCGTCCTGACCATGGAGCTCCTGGTGAAGCCGGTCATCAAGCGGCTGCTGGGCGTGGCTGACCTCCCCAGGCCCACGGTGCAAGCGGCCATGACTCGGAAAGTGCTCTCGTCCCTCGGTCAGGAGGAGTTTCTCCGGGTGAAGGTGGGACGTGTGGAGGGTCGGTACGTGGCGACCCCGTTGACGCGCGGCGCGGGGGTCATGATGTCCCTGGTCCGAGCCGACGGCATCGTGCGGGTGCCCCGGTTCTCCGAGGGGGTCGACGCCGGCGAGACCGTCGATGTCGACCTTCTCCGTCACCAACGTGAGATCGACGACACCATCGTGGCCATCGGCAGCCACGATCTGACGCTGGACCTCCTGTCCAGCGAGATTCGCCGCGCGAACCCTGGGATAACCCTCTCGTCGTCGAACGTGGGGAGCCTGGGCGGCCTGCTGGCGCTTCGCCGGGGAGAGGCGCACCTGGCGGGATCCCACCTTCTGGACGAAGAGACCGGCGAGTACAACGTAAGCCACATTCGGCAGGTGCTGGCGGGCCGGGAGGTGGTGCTGGTGAACCTGGTGCACCGGGTTCAGGGGCTCATGGTGGCGCCGGGCAACCCCACGGGGGTCCAGGGTCTGCGGGACCTCTTGCGGGACGACGTCTCGTTCGTCAATCGTCAAAGGGGCTCTGGCACAAGGGTCCTGTTGGACTACGAGCTTCGCCGCTCCGGGCTGAGCCCAGACGGGATTGAGGGCTATCGCAGGGAGGAGTTCACCCACACGGCGGTGGCAGCCGCAGTCGCGAGCGGCACGGCGGACGCCGGCCTGGGCATCCTGGCCGCGGCTCGGGCGCTGGGGCTGGAGTTCGTGCCGCTGCTCAAGGAGCGTTACGATCTGGTGATCCCACGAGAGCACTACGAATCGCCGCTTCTGCGCCCGTTGCTCGAGACCGTCCGGGGCGACCGGTTCCGCTCCGGGGTGGAGGCGCTCGGGGGCTACGACACGTCCGAGATGGGATTGGGGATGGCGGCCCTGGGTGCGTGAGAAGTGGACATGCCCCGAACGCCAGGCGGGGAACCGAAGGACGTCCGTGACGCAACGGCTCTGAGGCGATGACCCTGGGCGTTTGGCAAGCGGCGGGCGCCAGCGGGGTCTTGACCCGCGCACCCACCGTCTTGTAGCGTTGGCGGCGAATCACCAATCGAGGAGAGGCGCCCATGACCGTCGACAGCTTTCGCTGGATGCCCCCAAGTCTCTCGGCATGGCTGAGGAAGACGTGGGTCCTGCCCGACGAGCGCGACAGTGTCCCGTTCGCGCCCCTGCGCAAGCCGCTCCGCGAGGCCCGCGTGGCCGCCATCACGACTGGGGGGCTCTACCTCCACGGCGAGCAGGCGCCCTTCGACATCGAGCGGGAGAAGGGGGATCCCGAGTGGGGCGACCCGTCCCACCGCGTGATCCCTAGCGACACGCCGCCAGGCCGGATCGCGGTGAGCCACTCACACTACAACCCAGCCGACATCGAACAGGACCACAACGTCCTGTTCCCGCTCCAGCGACTCGCGGAGCTGCGGGAGGAGGGCGCCATCGGCAGCCTTGCCCCGAGCGCCTACTCGGTCATGGGGTACCAGGGCCACCCAGGCCCGTTCTGGGAGCCGTGGAGGGAGGGGGCCGGTCCCGCCATCCTGGCCCAGATGCAGGCCGAGGGTGTGGAGGCGGCCCTCTTGACCCCCGCCTGACCGGCCTGCTGTAGGGACGTGCTCGTGCTAGCACGGATGTTTGAAGCCGCCGGAATCACCACCATCCTGGTCACCATGGCGCCGTACTGGGCGGAGCAGCACGGGGTTCCCCGAGCCCTTGCCGTCGAGTTCCCGTTCGCCCACCCCATCGGCCCCATCGACGACGTGCCCCTCCAGCTCCGCGTCCTGCACGAGGCCCTAGGCGTGCTCGAGGGCGCAACGGGGCCGAACACCGTCGTCCACTCGGAGCTTGTGTGGCCGGGCGACGAGCGCGAATGGCGGCGTGCCTGGCAGCCCTCGGACGCGGCTCCGCTGATTGGCAAGTACATGGACGAAATTCGAGCCATGCGGCCGCAGCAGTAAGCTCAAGGTTCTCGCGGGCGCACACCGGTGCGCCCGCGTCAAAGCGGGCGGTTGGAGCGGAGGGAGCCGGGGCCACCGCGCGGTCCGGACCAGCAAGACCCGGGGTTCGACGCGGCGGCGAACGAGCTCTGCGAGGCCTTGATCCGACGCTATCGCGCCACCCATGTCGCGAGGAGTGATCTGGACATGGACCCAGACCTCTCGTCCTATGAGGCCACGGTCAAGCCTGATTGGATTGACTACAACGGCCACATGAGCGAGGCATACTACGTCCTGACTTTCGGCTTCGCCACGAAGGCCTTTCTGGAACACCTTGACATCGGGGAAGGATACCGCGCCCGCACGACGAGCTCCTTCTACACGGTGGAGGCCCACATCAACTACTTGCGGGAAGTGGGGGAGGGGGCCGGGCTTCACTTCGCCACACAGCTACTCGGCGTTGACGCCAAGCGCATTCACCTGTTCCACACCATGTACAAGAAAGGCGCCGGGGAGGCGCTCGCCACGACCGAGGTGCTGGTCATCCACGTCGATCAGCAGCCAAGGGTCACGCCGATGCCCGAGTATGCTCTGGACCGCTTGCGGAGCGTCTACGTGGCCCATGGCAACCTGCCCAGGCCGGCCCAGGCTGGGCGCCGAATCGGCTTGCAGGACTAACCGCCGAACACCTGCGAACGTGGCGGCAATGTCCGGCATCCAGCCGGCATGGATTCACCCCGGGTCGCGCCGCGGCGCGCCTGGCGGAATGGGAGCTATCGCAGGCTGATAGCGAACACCCCCGCCGCTAGGACCACGGTCCCCAGCAGCTGCACCCTGAGGTTGCCTCTCGTGACCCACCCCCGGAAGCGCTCAGGGGCCATCGCCACCAGGCCCACCGAGTAGAGAAGGACCAGGAGCGGCTGCACGGCCCCGAGCGCGACGACCAGCGATACGGGACCGAGTCTGATGGCGGCGAAGCTGGCGATCAGTCCGCCGGTCACCAACACCTCGGCCAGCAGGACGAACCCTACGACCCCGCCAGTCAGCCTCACGTGCAGAGCTTCAGAACGAACGGCCGGGTGCAGCGCGAGCAGCATCAGGGTGAAGGCGAACCCCACGCGAGACGACACGTAGAGCTGCCAGAAGTCCTCACCCGCGCCGACGTGTTTGACCAGAACGTTGGCGATGGCCCAGGCGAGCGCGGCGAGGAGGGCATACGCGACGGTCTTGGGATGGACGAATCCGCCTGCGCCTCCGCTCCATGACACCGTCACGGCCCCGGCCGCCGCAGCGACTACGGCTATCCACGAGCCCATCGGCAGGCTCTCGCCCAGGAAGCTGGTCGCAAGGATGGCGACGACAACGGGGCTGAGGAACCACAGCGCCACCACGCGGGACACCTGGCCGGACCGCAGCGCCGCGATGAGAGAGATCAGCGTCGTGGCGCGGAGCACCCCGATGACCATCCCCCAGCCCAGGGTTGAGGGAACCGGCTCCTCGACCCCGGCGAGGAAGAGGGCGCCGAGTATGAATGGCGTCGTCGTCCCTTCCAGGAACCCGACCAGCATGGGATAGACGAAGCTGTTGCGGACATAACGATCGATGATGATCTTGTCGATGACGTTGACCCAGCCGAGGGCGACTGGCACCAGCAAGGCGAGCGGGACCCAGGTCGGCACGATTCCTCCCGTGCACTGGTGTGGCAGGCAGCGGGATATGACGGTAGCCAAGAGTGGCGTCCGCGTCAAGCATGCGACGGGTCCGCACTCAGCGACGGTCGCCGGTCATTGCGCCGAACGGCTTTGCGGATGGGTTACCGGGCATCGAATTCCTGCGTTACCCCGTTCACGACCAGCGTGTACGTCCGGCCGGACTCGAAGTCGCTTCCCAGCGGGATCGTGGTCCGAACCGTGCCGTAGATTTCGGCGCACGCCACGCCCGGGTCCGCCGGCTTCCAGTTGAGCACTTCCAGGGCAATCGTGGCGTCTTGGCGGTCGATTCGGTAGCCGGCCGAGGTCGCGCAGGCGTTGGGCAGGCCTGAGACCACCACCACGTTGTACTGGAGCGGGAAGCTCTCCAGAATCAGGACCTCCACGCTCTCGATGGGCGCCGTCACCTGAACGAGGCCTGTGTCGTTCGCGCGACTGTCCCGCCAGTCGTGCCGCTCAGCGGTCCGCTCCGCGGAGAAGTCCGTGGCGCGCCCGTCGCCTCGCCCCGTGATGCCGCCCTCAGGATGGGCGATGATCTCCCCATGGCTGTCATGCAGGTCCGCGAAGATGTCGCAGCAGCGCGGGGGCACGAAATACACGGTCTGCCCCTGGTATTGGTATTGGAATACAGATGCGGGCGGATTGGCTACCGGCTCCGCCTCCAGCCGTGCGATGAGCCGGTTGAGCCAGTCCGGTCGCCCGTCACCGATGGCGATCGGTGTGGCCACGACGGTCTCGGCAATTTCGATGTTCTTGGCGACGTCACCGATCTTCACGGTGTGGCTTCCGGACGTCACGTCCTCAAAGACGAACTCCAGGAATGGAGGTGGGGGCGTCACGCGGTCGGGCTGCCCGCCGTCCAGGGTCACGTCGACATCGATGCCCGCGTACACCCGCAGGACCACGGTGACCGTGGACCCATCCACCCGTACAGCCTCCAGGTCCCACTCCCGTGCCGGGGATGCCGTTGGCGTCGTGGACGGCGACGGAGCGGGAGCGTCGGGCGTGGCCGTCGGCTGAGGAAAGGGAACAGCGGCAGGCGTCGGGGTCGGAGCTGCTCCCGCGCAGCCCGTCACCACGAGCGCGACCGCGCCAAGGACCAGAATTGACAGAGACGTTCGCATCGGTAGCCACCCTTCCCCACGCCTCGGAGCGTCGTCACGAGCCGTGCTCACCAGTCTTCCTCCGCGCCAGGTGGTTCCCTTCTCACAATGAAGCAGACGCAGCGACCGACCGGCCCGTTCCCATGCAGCCGCCAAGTGGCCTTTTGGGATCTGTCTGTGACCTCACGGTGGGGCGAGCGCAGGCCGGTCC
>CAYTEC010000029.1:14826-22002 GCA_964436745.1 uncultured Dehalococcoidia bacterium
AATTCCTGACAGGAGGAACCGTCGATGGGGACCAAGCTCGGGGGCGTGACTGGCGGCAAGGAGTGACTGGCGGCGCGGCTTGATCACGGTGAACCGATGGCGTGCCTGGACGCCATGCAGGGGTTCGCCGCCCCGGCGGCGCGAGGCGAGGGGCAGTCGCGGAGGGGTCTCGGCCGACCTATTGAGTCGCCGGCGCTACCGAATCAAGAATGGGCGTGGGAACGGCGGCCAGGGATCGGGGGCTGAATGCGGGCCGAAGCCGCGCTCGGCGCTAGGCCCTGCGGGCCAGCGCGATCACGGGGAACTTCCGGGTCGTCCCGCTCTGGTGTACTCCGAACTGAGGCCTAGCCTCTACTTGTCGAGCGAATAGCTGGTCTCCCTCGGGGCTGGCGACCACCACGGCGTCGGCTTCGATGACCTCCGCGCCGACCTCTACCGTCACCACGGGATTCGCCACCAGGTTGTGGTACCAGTCGGGGTTGGTCGGGGCGCCGAACTTCGACGCGAACACGATCCAACGATCGCCGTCGCTCAGGTACACCAGGGGATGGGTCCTTCGCTGTCCCGTCTTCCCGCCGGTGGTTGAGAGAAGAAGCAGTGAAGCGCCTTCGAATCTACCGCCGACCCTGCCCTCGTTGCTCCGAAACTCCTCGATGACCGTGACGTTCATGTCTCTCGGGCTCGTCATTGGGTCCGTACCTCCGTCGATAATGAGGCGTGCCGACCGCAGCGGGCGGGCGGCGTGTGACACACATTCACACGTTCCGCCGCCGTCGCCACTCTATGGTCCGTGCGTTCGCCCGTCAAGAATCGCGGAAGTGGGTTTCGCCTCGGGCCTCCGAATCGGTTCAGCGACATGAGAGGCCGTTCTTGGAGCTGTTGACCCCGTATGACGTCGAATGCCAGGCTGCCCGCCCGCGCCGGAGTGCTCCTGAGGACGCGCGCTCAAGGTGAAGCACAAGGACCGACGGTCGGTCCCGTGTACCCCCGGCGAGCTCCGCCCGGTTGACCGCCCCATGCGGTCCCGCTACCCTTCCGATGCCAGGGCTGTTCAGGAGAAACCTTCGGTCGTGACGGGCGAGGGGAGACTGTCCGGTGAGCATCCCACGGTGGGCGTGGAAGAGCCGGACATCCGGCCTGGTGGGCACTCGGGCGCATCGGCTGGCCCCGTCCCGGCCTCAGAGGAAGACCAGGGTGTAGAGTGTGCGTGGGTCCAGCGCGCTGAAGGAGGGCGAAATGGAATCCACAGGCCGCGACAAAGAGGCGGCGATGGACCATCTGACCAAGACTATACCCCCCATGGACATGGGCGCTGCCGAATCGCTGCTGCTCGAGGCCAAACAGATTATGGACGAGCAGGGGGTGGTCTTCTTTCTCCGGCAGGGCACGTGCCTGGGCGCGGTCCGGGACGGGGCTTTCATCCCCTGGGACGACGACCTGGACATCGGCTCCATCCACGGGCTCCATGGCTTCAGGCGGGAGTCCGTGGAGCCCGTGGCCGCTGCCTTTAGGAACCACGGATTTCACGTGAGGATCAGCACTGCCGGTCGCGACACATGGCTAGGCCTGATGAAGCAGAACATCAGGATCGATTGGTTTTGCTACACGGTTCGAAGGGAAAGCATCGTCCACTTTCCAGGTGTGGCCATCCCGATACGACTGTTCAAGGAACTGAAGGAGATCGATTTCCTGGGCGAGAAGTTTCTGGTGCCCAACCCGCCCGAGGAGTACCTTCGTTTCAAGTACGGACCGAACTGGATGACGCCCAAGCGGATCGGGTACGAGAAGGACGTCGTCGACAGCGTGCCGGAGGGTCCCATACCCGGTCGCGCCGGTCGGCTGAAGCAATTCCTCGTGACCCACACGCTGCCGAATAGGGCCGCCAAGCTCTTGGTGCTCGACGAACAGGGCGAGCCGGTCCCCGGGGCCGAGGTCACGGTCGTCGGATTCGGGAAGTCCAGGGCCAACAACCAGGGCCGTGCGAGCTTCTACCTGCCCACCGAAGACATGTACGCGCTCGTGGTCCGGTTCGGTGGCCTCGAGGAAGTGCTCTACGAGGAAGAGATGGCCCCCGGCAAGACCTACGTGTACCGGCCGGACCCGTCGCAGTCAGCCGGCAGGATATTCATTCTGTCGCAGGTGTGAACAGGCACGCGGCGCGCGGAGCACACGGTCCGCGTTTCGTGACATAGCTCGGCCGGAATGGGCGGAGTGGTCGGAGCCGGTAGCCGCGCGATCGGCGAACGCCCTCTAGGCGTGGGAGAGGACGCCGCCATCGAGGAACAATGTCTTCCCCGTGAGGAAGTGGCAGCCATCGCACGCCAGAAACAGCACCATCCGGGCCAGCTCCTCCCACCGTCCCTTGCGACGCATGGGGATGTACCGGAGCACAGGGTCCGGCTCAATGGGCGACCCGGATGCCTCCGCGTCGTCCTGGAACCAGACCGGGCCTGCTGCGTTCACTTTGATGCCCATGGCGCCCCATTCCACCGAGAGGGCCGACGTTAGCTGCATGATCCCGGCCATGCTTGCGGAGTAGGCGGTGCTGTTCGGCAGGCCGCGGTCCCCCATGCCCGAGGCGACGTTCACGATCTTGCCCTGCCGCCGCTCCACCATGTGCCTGCCCACCGCCCGGCAGAACAGGAAGGCGGACGTGAGATTGAGGTCCATGACATCTCTCCACTCGTCGGGAGAGGTGTCGAGCATGGGCTTGGCGAAACGGACTTGCTGGTTGTTGACCAGGATGTCTATCCGGCCGAACTCCGCGAGGGCGCGCTCCACCATCGCGTCCACCTCCGCGGAGTCCGTCAGTCGGCCGCTCAGTGCGAGCGCACGCCGACCCTGGGCGCGCGCGGCGTTTGCCACGCTCTCCAGGTCCGATCCCGTCGAGGCCACCGCGACGACGTCGGCGCCCGCCTCCGCCAGGGCGGCTGCGATGGCCGCCCCCGACTCCGAAGCGGCCCCCGCGACCATTGCCACCTGGCCTGTTAGAACGAACTCATTCAGCACCATGGCCGCCTCCCTGCATCAGTTGTCGATCGAGTCGCTTCCCGGGAACACGTAGCCCGCCGGGGCCACCGCGGCCTCCAGCGCGCCGCCGTCGATGACGATTAGCTCCCCGGTTGTGTAGGAGGCCGCGTCGGAGGCGAGGAATGCCACCAGCGGACCGAGCTCGTCGGGGTTTCCCGGCCGCTGCACCGGGATCCGCGCGCCCGGAGAGGCTCCCCGGCGCGTGAAGCCCTCGCGCTCCTCATCGGACAGCTCGAAATACCTCCACGGGAAAGAGCCAGGGGCTATCGCGTTCACGGTGACGCCGTCCTGCGCCCACTGCTGAGCGAGAGCCTTGGTCAGCATGACCATGCCCCCCTTGGCCGCCGAGTAGATCGGGCTTCCCCTGGTGCCTCGGACGCCGGCGACCGAGGTGATGTTGATGATCCTTCCCCATCCCTGGGCCACCATATGGCGACCCGCGGCGCGGCAGCAATAGAAGCAGCTGCTAAGGTTGGTCTCGATCCCAAGCGACCACTCTTCGTCGCTGATTTCCAGCGCCGGGCTCTCTCCACTCCCTCCGTCGTCGCGCCGCCCGCCGCCCGCGGCCTGAACTACGCCCGCGTTGTTCACCAGGATGTGCACGCCCCCGAGCTCCTCCACGGTTCGCCCCACCATCGCGCTCACCTGCCCGGAGTCGGTAACGTCCACCGAGATTGCCATTGCCCTCCGCCCGAGGCCTCGTATCTCCTCCGCGACCGTCTCCAGCTGCGGAAGGCTGCGAGACGCGACGACCACGTCCGCTCCGCCTCGGGCGAGCGCCAGGGCCATGGCCTTGCCAAGACCCCGGCCAGCGCCGGTGACGATGGCCACCTTGTCATCCAGGCTGAAATCCTGAAGCGCCATCAAGAACCCCCAATCACTGCGTGCGACCCGCATCAACTACCGCGTGTGCGAGGCCGGTCGCGGCCGCAACCAGCCGGACCATGGGCCGAACCTCAAGCGTGACACCGTCTCTTCGTGGCGGGGCCTGCTGCGGAACCCCCTGCGTCGTGGGGCAACGACGGTCGACAGACGCTCGGGGGGACGGATGCCATGCGGCGGGTGGCCGCTGACTCAGGCTGGCTCGAACAGGGGTAGCGAAACGCCGTCCTCGCCCTGGTCCTCCCAGCGCAGCTTGACCCTCATGCCGCAGACGACGTCGGTCGTCGGGTCGTCCACGCCAACGATGTTCGTCATCAGTCGAAACCCTTCGTCCAGGTCGACATAGGCAAGGGCCAACGGCACAAGGTCCTGGAACGCTGGATTGCGGCTCTGCATGACCACGCTGAAGGTGTAGACCGTGCCCGCCCCGCTGGATACGTGCCAGGTCGTGTCCGCGGAGCCGCACGCTGGGCAGTGCCCCCGCGGGTAGAAGATCACGTCGTCGCAGCGGTCGCACGTTTGATAGGTGAGCTCGTGCCGCTTGGTTGCTTCCCAGAACGGAGCGCTGTCCGGCTCCGGAAAGCGAGGTTGAGGTCGCATGGCAGGCATGGCGTATGTCCTCGCTCGTCTGCTCAGTCCGCGGCCAGGATCGTCACGCCCGTCGCGTGTCGCGATCCGAGGAGGCCGCCGTTTCCCACCGCGACGGCGAGCTTGGCGTCAGCCACCTGGGAGGTCGATTCGCCTCGAAGCTGCCGTGTCGCTTCCATGAGCAGGAAGATGCCGCGCGCGCCGGGATGGTTCGACGATAGGCCCCCACCGTCCGTATTCATCGCTGGCTTCCGGGGATCGTCGAAGTTGAGGCGACCGTCGCTCACGAACGCGCCGCCCTCGCCCTTGGCGCAGAATCCGAGGTCCTCGGTGAGGCACATGACCGTGATTGTGAACGAGTCGTAGGCCATGAGGATATCGACTTCGGCGGGGGAGATACCGGCGTCCGCGAAGGCGATCGGACCCGACTGCGCTCCGGCGCTGACGGTGATGTCACCGCCATTCTCCCGGTACTTGGTTGCCTCGCCGGTCCCGATGATCCACCCGGGCTTCTTGCGCGAGTTCCGGGCCACCGCCGCCGACGCGATCACGACCGCGCCGCCGCCGTCCGAAACCATGCAGCATTCCAGCAGCCTAAGCGGATGGGCGATCACGCGCGATTCCATGACATCCATGGCCGTGATCTCGCCCACGCCGACGAACGCCAGATCGGTCATCCCCTTCACCGCGTCCGGGTTGCGAACGGCGTGACGCCGCGTGGCGACCGATATCGCCGCGAACTGCTCGTTGGTCGTGCCGTACTGGTGCTGGTGGCGGGACTTGACCATCGCGTAGTTACTGATGAGGGTCGATCCCCAGGGGTCCTCCATGTTGCCGAAGAGGCTCGGCGCACCCGCTCCCGTTCCCCCGGCGGTGCCGATGGCCCGCACGTCGGTGTGGGCGGTGGAGCCGTAGGTGAGCAGAGCGACGTTGCACTTGCCGGCGGCGATGAGCGTCGCTGCGTGGTTGGCATGGAACTCGAACGAGCTTCCGCCCACGGAGGTGGTGTCGATCACGGTGGGCTTGAGTCCCAGGTATTCGGAGATCCCAAGGCCCCCAAGTCCGCCGTCCCCGCCGGTATCGAAGATGCCGTCTACATCGGACCAATTCAGCCCTGCGTCTTCAAGGGCCCTGGTCGCGCTGGCGGCTTTGATGTGCAGTGCGCTTGTGCCTGGACCCACGACCCTGAGAGGGTACTCGTGAATCCCGACGATGGCCGCTTCTCTTCGTTGAGGCATCGGTCACCCCCCGCCTTACCGACCTCGGTGGCGCGACGCTACCATAGGACTCGGTGGGAGTCAATCGCCGGGATTACGAGGGTTCGGCGCGCGCGCAGGCAGAGCGCCGCCTGCGCGCGACGACCGCTGCCGTGCCGGCGCCAAGAGGTCGCGGACGGTGGAGTTGAGACTCACGCCCGCCGCCAAGTAGGCCTCCACGTCTGCGACCGTGAGGAGGGCCTCGAATTCCTTCACTGCCTCGGCCGCCTCGAGTGTCGTGGGCTCGGAGGAAGTCTGGGGATCCCCGGTGGGCCGCGCCAACGTCTTGCTGGCCCCCGCGAACTGGGGTCCAAGCACCTCTTCGAGGCGGCCGGTCACACCACTGTTGTCGCCAACGTAGAGCACCAGCAGGCTGTCCCTCAAATAGAAGTGCGGCGGAGCGATCCACGTCACCATGCTCGTGCCCACGCCGGAGCCTGTCTCGTCAACCAGGTCCGCGTCCGCTTGCGCGGCCTCGGGCGACGCGTATGAGAACACCTGGACGGCCTCTCGGTCCACGATGATCTCCTGGCCCTCCACCGAGAAGAACGGCTGCGAGACGGCGCCTCCCTGGCCGACTGGCGCTCCGAGACCCACGAGGTCGCTGACCAGCAGCGCGAAGTCGGAAGGACGTTCGGCCGAGCGAATCCCAGTGTCGAGATCAACGTTCAGGACGACGGTCTCACCGGCCGTGATGGTCCTCTCCACGGGGAACGCCTCGGCGCAGCCGAGGAAGTTGCAGGCGTCCAGCCGGATCTGGTAGGCGGCTGGCGTCAGCGAGACGCTGAACGATCCGTCCTCACGCAGGGGCACGCTGATCAGGCCGACGCCGGACCGCAGTAGCTTGAGCTCCCTGCCGACGTAGATCGCCTCCGCCGGTTGACTGCACGGCTCGACAGGGCATGCCGGGCCGATGGTGATGGTTCCGGCCAGCGTTCCCGTGGTTGACTCTCCGCCGTCCGTGGCCTTCCCGCCGCACGCGGCGAGAGGCACAAGCGTAGAGACGGCTATAGCTGCGACAATGAGCGGACGCTTCAATTTGGCCTCCCTGGGGTTGCCGCCCGGTGTGGGCAGCACTCGGATCGTTGGGGGTTTGGCGGGTCCGTCGTGTTAGAGCGCCGGAGGATCGCGCGCTCCGCCGCCTCGGACGCTCTCGGATCGCCCCTTATCGGAACGTCAGGCCGCTTTACGTGCGGTGGCGGGGGTGGTCAACTTCTCGACGCCGACTTCGCCGCCACAATCGGAGCAGTACACCCTGCCCTGTTCGTATACACAGGCCTCGAAATCAAGCTGCTCGCCGCACCAGATGCAGCGCCACAGCGCGTATCGTGAAGTCATTGCTTGCCTCCTCCGTTCGTCTTCCGGGGTGTAGGGAGTCAGCGGAATGGGACAGTTTTGAGGCGCAGATAACCGAAGACAC
>CAYTEC010000030.1:0-21924 GCA_964436745.1 uncultured Dehalococcoidia bacterium
TGTCTTCGGTTATCTGCGCCTCAAAACTGTCCCATTCCGCTGACTCCCTACATCCGCTTCGTAGTGGGGGCGACGCTGGACAACGACGAGCGCTACACCCTGATGACAACGGACGACGGGGTGAAGGCCCTGGAGCTTGCCAGGAAAGAAGAGCCGGACCTCCTCTTCCTGGATATCATGATGCCCGGCGCGGACGGCATTTCCGTGTGCCGCGCGCTGAAGAGCGATGCTTCCACCGCGCACGTTCGGATCGTGATGCTGACCGCGCTTTCACAGGACCGCCACTGGAAAGAAGCTGCGGAGGCTGGGGCCGACGACTACTTCACCAAGCCATTCAGCCCGATCGCGCTCCGGCGGAAGGTGGACGAGGCGCTCGGACTGGCGTAGGGGAGGATCGCGCGAATGAGGAGAGAGGGCATGCACGCCGAAGACATCGAGTCCCTGCCTACCGTGGAAGACGCCCACCTCCAACAGATGGAGGTGTTCGCCAGGGAGCTGCACGAGCAGTATCTGGAGGAGCGCCGCCTGCGGCGGGAGCTGGAGGAGCGGAACGGAGAGCTGGAGCAACGGCTCCGCGAGCTCTCCGCGCTGAACCGTGCGTTCCGGGAGCACCTGGAGGCGTGGTTCGCGGCGAGCGAGGGGTACCGGGAGATCATTGACGGGGTCCAGGCGCTCGCCCAGACGTCGAAGACCCTCGCGGAGCCCGCCCTCTCGTTTGCCGGACCGGACCAGCCCGGAAGCGCCCCAGAGTAGCCTACCCTAATCGCTCGCGGCGGTCCGGGAGGGGTCACGACGGACCCATCGCTAGAAGATGCCGCCGTACCGGACCATCAGGCTCGCCAGCAGGGTGATGACGAGGGCGAGCGACAGGTTGAAGCGGATGAGGCCGACCTGGTGCCGCCGGAACCAGGCAAGACCGTCCACCGGCAGGGTCAGCGCCAGGGCGATCAGGATCAGCACCCCCGCGAGCGCCGACTTGACGAGCAGTGTTCGGCCGAACGAGGTATCGAACACCGCATCGAACGAGGTCATGCCCCGAAAGCCCCATGCCATCCAGAAGCCCGTGACCACCCACAGGGCCAGGGCCGTCCACACGACCCATCGCCACCGCATCTGGATTGCGCCCATGAGGCGCATCGCCTCGGGCGGCTCCATCACCCGCATGACCGTGGGGCGCAGGATGAATAGCAGGAAGGTGACCCCTCCGATGGCGACCACCACCGAAACGACGTGTATCCAAGCTATCCAGCTCGAGAGATTGCCCATCCGCCCCTCCCCATGACCCGTCCAACTGCCGCGGTAGTCTCGCCCTGGCGTGGCTGGTCCAGGCCAGTGTGCGGCGCAGAGTAGCACGCATCCATGACAGCGGCAAGAGAATCGTGGGCTCCTGGGGCGGACGGCTCACGGCAGGGGGACGCAGGCGGGTCCAGCTACGGTCGGGCCACGGGACGTTCTCACCGGGAGCGGGATGAGAGCCTCCGTGGCTGATCGAGGACCCTGAGCGTGAGTGGGGACCACGGAGCGTGGGCGGGCGTGAAGCCGCTAGGATCGAGCGCCGTTGTGGTCCAGGCCGAGGCGTCGCCCGTCCACGAAGCAGAGTGGCGGGTGGCTCCCGTTGAAGCGCACGTCTACTCGGAGGCCCACGGCGTGCTCCTCCGTATGCGGCTCCAGGCAATGAACCACGTTGCCGGACGGTAGCGCCACCCGGTACAGATAGAAGGACCCTTGAAAGGTGCGCTCGAGTATGACGCCAGAGCCCGACTCGTCGGGCCGGATAGTCACATCGTCCGGGCGGACCATCACCTCCGCGCGGGTCTCGGCGGTCAGCCCCTCGGGAGCGACGGCTGAGCCCAGCTCCGTAAGCAGCGCGCCGTTGTCCAGGCGAGCGGGCAGAAAGTCGGCGATGCCCATGAAGGTGGCCACGAACCGGGTGGCCGGGGCATGGAAGATACGCTCGGGAGCGTCCACTTGCTCCCACCGCCCTCGGTCCATGACGGCTAGGACATCACCCATCACCATCGCTTCCTCCCGAGAGTGAGTGACGAAGATGGCGGTGGCGCCACTGGCCTTCAAGATGTCCCGGGTCTCTTGACGCATCTGGGTCCGGAGCACCGCGTCCAGGTTTGAGAAGGGCTCATCCAGAAGGAGGACCTCAGGTTTCGGGGCCAAGGCGCGAGCCAGGGCGACGCGTTGCTGCTGTCCCCCCGAGAGCTGATGGGGCATCCGCTTCTCCAGACCCTCAAGGCTCGCCAGAACCATCACCTCCGCCACGCAGTCCGAGCGCCCAGGCTGGCGGGGAAGCCCGTAGGCTATGTTGTCCACCACGTTCAGGTGAGGGAAGAGGGCATACTCCTGGAACACCATCCCAACGTTGCGCTTCTCCGGGGCTAGGAGCGTATTCGGCCCGGCTACCATTCGGCCGCCGATCTCGACGATTCCTGCATCGGGCGCCTCGAAGCCGGCAACAAGGCGCAGCGCCGTGGTCTTACCGCATCCGCTCGGACCCAGCAGCGCCAGAATCTGCCCCTGCTCCACGGTCAGGTCCAGCTGGTCGACGGCCGTGACCGCGCCAAAGGCTTTGGTGAGGCCGACGCATCGGACCGCCACGCGGCTCATCAAGCCTCCCTCCTTCCTCGCTGGACCAGGAAGGTCATGGGAACGGAAGACGCCAGGATCAACAGGAGGGCTGGAGCCGCGGCCTGGGCAAAGAACCCGTCTTCAGTCGCCCCCCAGATGGACGTGGCCAGGGTCTTGAAGCCGATGGGACTGAGGATAAGCGTTGCCGGCAGCTCTTTCATGGTCAATAGGAAGACCAGGGCCGCGCCAGCCAGGATCCCAGGACGAACCAGGGGAAGCGTGATGGTGGCGAGGACCTGAAGGGGCGTGCGCCCCAGGCTCCTGGCAGCCTCTTCAAGCTTCGGGTTGACCTGGAGCAACGACGTTCTGGCCGCTCCCACCGCCGTGGGGAGGAAGAGCACCACGCAAGCGAAGACGAGCAGCCCAAGGGTCTGGTAGAGCGGTGTGGCGTACCGCACCCCGAAGAAGACCAGGGCCAGGGCAACCACGATGCCCGGCAGGGCAAAGCCGACGTAGCTGAGGCGCTCCAGCAGCCCGCTAATCCGACCCGGATAGCGAACGGTCAGGATGGCGATGGGCAGGGCCGCGAGTACGGCCACGACCGCCGCGAGGCCGGACACGTACAGCGAGTTTCGAGCGTGGCCCCACAAGAGCAGCAGGGGCTCCCCCGCCGAGACGCCCCGCGCCACCCAGTAGCTCAAGACGGATACAGGCATCACCAGGGAAAGAAGCACCACGATGGCGCAGAAAGCCAGGGCAGGCCAGCGCCACCGCCCCAGGCGGACCAGAGTGGGGGACCGCGCGCCGCCCGTGGTGCTGCGATAGTACCGCGACCGGCCGCGCGTTCGCGTCTCCGCGATCAGCATGCCCAGGGCAAGAACCACCAGCACGAGGGAGAGTGCAGCCGCCAGGTCTCTGGCAAAGTAGCCGTATTGGATATAAATAGCCCAGGTGAAGGTCTCGTAGTGCAGGAGGGACACGGCCCCGAAATCGCTGAGGGTGTAGAGCGCAACCAAGAGAGCGCCAGCGGCGATGGCAGGTCGCAGCAGGGGTAGGGAGACTCGAAAGAATGTGGTCCCAGTGCCCTTCCCAAGGCTCTGGGACGTCTCTTCAAGAGTTGGGTCCAAGCGGGCCAGGGCGGTTCGCACAGGCAGCAGCACGTATGGGTAGCTGAGCAACGTCAGGGTGAGCATGGCGCCTGGGAAACCGAAGATCTCCGGCAGACGCTCCACGCCCAGCGGCGCCAGCCAGCCCTGGAGCACTCCCCTGGGCCCCAAAGCAACCACCGCGACCAGGCCTCCCACGTAGCTGGGAATGACCAGCGGCAGCACGGTGATGATCGCCCACGACCCTCGCCAGGGCAAGTCGGTCCGAACAGTAAGCCAGGCCAGAGGGACCGCGATGGCCACGGAAGCGCCGGTGACGGCAACGACCAGTAGCGCGGAGCGGATGAGGATATCCAAGGTGCGGGATCGGAACAGCAGATCCCAGACCTCGGCGCCCACGCCCAGGGTCCGCAAGACCAGATAGGCGAGAGGCAGGAGCATCCCCGTCGCGACGAGGGCAGCGGGAACCCATACCACCGCGGGCGGCCGGAGGGACCGCGCCCGCGCTGCGCGGGCGACCACCACCCCCGGCCCTGCTGCCTCCGCTAGCTCCACCTGGCCTGAAACCCCCTCATGGGATACCTACGGCAAGACGCCCGACTCTCGCAGGAGGCTCACGGTGCCTTCAAGGTCGGTCAGGTCCCTCGAGGCGACGTTGGGCTGATTGATTTCGAAGAACGGCACCAGGACTCTGCTCGTAATGACACCGTCCACCAGGGGGTACTCGAAGGTTTGGCTGGCGAAATACTGCTGGGCGACCTGGGACAGCATGAACGCCAGGAATCTCTCAGCGTTCTCCTGGTTCTCGGAAGCGGAGAGAATGCCCGCCCCGGCCACCATGACCACCGCCCCCGGACCGCCCGCCCTGGGATGGTAGTTCCGGGCCGGGAACGAGTCACCTTCCTCCGCCAGGAATCGGAACAGGTAGTAGTGGTTGACGAACCCTACGTCGATTTCCCCGGCTGCCGCCGCTGCTACCTGGGGGGTGTTCTTGGGGTATATGGTGGGGTCATTCGCCTGAATGCCCTCCAGCCATTGGCGGGTCTTGTCTTGCCCCCACATCACTCGCATGGCGCTGACCATGGTCTGGAACGAGGCGTTGGTGGGCGCCCATCCAATCCGCCCCTTCCACTGGGAATCGACGAAATCCCAGATATCGTCGGGCAGGTCAGCCTCGGTTAGCTTGTTGGTGTTGTACACGATAGTCCTGGCGCGACCGGAAAGACCCACCCACTTGTCTTCCGGCGAGCGAGCCCAATCTGGAACTCGACCGAGGATGGAGTCGGGAAGGGGAACGAACATATCCTCCACCGCACCCAGCCCTCCTGGGTCCTGAGCGAGGAACACGTCGGCGGGGGTCCTGTCGCCCTCCTCCTGGAGGGTGGCTGCCAGCTCGGTCGTGGACGCGTACTTCACAGCCACCTCGATGCCCGTGACGGAGCTGAACTGCTGGATGATAGGGTCGATCAGCGTCTCGCCCCTTCCCGAGTATATGGTCAGGCTACCGGGCGAGCTCTCTGCGTCGGCCACCGGGATCGCCGCTGTCGACGCCCCAGGAGACCCGACGGTCGCCGTTGGATCAGGGTCTCCGCAGGCGACGAGGCCGAGTGACATCACCGCGAGGGTAGAGATGATTCCCGCCATCCTCAATGGAACCATGCTCTACCTCCCAGCTTCCACATTCCCGCGCCAGTGTACGTAAGCCCGCTCGACGAGGTCTGCGAGCCCGACGTTGTGTTGACCAACTCAGTCTTCCTGAGACAACCTTAACATATCGTGCATGTATTCACGTTGTCAACGAGTAAGTACAGACGATGTCCTTCACTAAGCTCAGACGCACACGGTTGGAGCCAACGCTGCGACCAGGCGCTCGGGAGCGCCATCCGCTAGTGGGCATTGGTTGCGGAATGCGGATTCCGTCGCGAGATCAGCGGCACGACACCCGAAGCGAGCGTCGATCTATGGGACAGCCCGCGCGGTGGGTGCGCGAAGTCCTGCGGCGGGTGCAGAGGCAGGTAGTCGCGATCAACGCGTCGAGCTGGCGGCGATATCCGAAGGAATTAGCGGCCAACTCTGGAAAGCAGGGGCTCGCGCGCTAGCTGGTGGTGGAGCTGAGGGGACTCGAACCCCTGACCCCCTGCGTGCAAGGCAGGTGCTCTCCCAACTGAGCTACAGCCCCGTGTATCTGCAATCGAGGAGGGACGACAGTCGAAAATGGCTTGACGCTCAGCGCAAGGAGAGCCTGGATCGGATCGAGTGTTCGAGACCGCTACGGGGTTCTCCGGGCTCCAAACGTCCGCCACCACCACCATTAGACCAGCGAGGGACCTTGCCGTCAACGCAGCGTCCTTCGCCCGCCCCCTGCGAGCGCCGCGCGCTCCCCCAGGACGAGCGCCCGCAGAGGGCGGAGGTAGCCAAAGCAACCGGCGTGAGGCCGACAGTAGCTACGCACGGGGCTGGACCCCGGGTCGGCTTGGAAGCAGCTCGCCGCCCGATGGACCGCCCAAGGGCTGAAGTGCTACGGTGGCAGCCATGCGAATCCTGCAGGTTATCCACGGCTATCCGATGCGCTACAACGCTGGGTCCGAAGTCTACACCCAGGGCCTCTCTCAGGCGCTGGCCGACCACCACGAGGTCCACGTCTTCACACGGCAGGACGACCCGTTTCTTCCCGACTACGTTATGCGGGAGGAGCGCACCCGTACGATCCGCGCATCGCGCTCCACGTCGCCAACATGGCGCGGCCCCAGTCACGCAGAGCCCATGACGCCCTGGAGCCGGGGGGCGGCCTCTACGTCGTCGAGATGCTCTTATCGGACAGCGTGCCGGGCGGAGGGCTGCTGGACCTGAACATGCTGGTGATGACCGGCGGACGAGAGCGGCCATTGGCGGAATACGATGAGCTGCTGGGCGCGGCAGGGTTCCGCCTGGAGTCGTCGATGCCCACGCCATCGGTCGCCTCCGTTCTGACGGCCCGAACGGCATGATCAGAGCTGCCGCGCCTCGGTCCACCCTGGCCAGCCTGGCGCTCGTCCCCACGGACCGGCGGGTGTCGCTGCTCGTCCGACACTCCCACCGCCCGGGAATCCCCTCCGGGGAGGTCGGCTACGACGTGGGCCTCTCGACCAGGGCCGAAGGGCCAGCCGCGCGCGGTGGGCCACACGTTGCGATCCGCTATCATCTCGTCGCAGCATCGAGGCCGCGAGCGATGCGACAGGGGAGCCGGCAGCCAGGGCAGGGAAGCGCTCTGGAGGTCGGCGGGCGTGGGGGGTTGATGGCGGTCCAGACTGTCCTCGATTGGCGCGATCTGGCCTGACGTGGTAGGATACATTAACTCCGATACCGAGCCACAGGAGTCGCTCCGCTTCCTGCGTTCACTGGTGCATGCTGGCGAGACGCACGCGACGCTTGCCCCGGATGAGGAGATTCTGCTCAAGGAGCGTCGCATGGATATCTATGTTGGGAACCTTCCGTACGAGACTGACGAGGACGCGTTGCGCGTCGCCTTCGCCGAATTCGGCGAGGTGGCTGGAGCCAGGGTAGTGAGCGACCGGTACACGGGCCGGTCCCGAGGCTTCGGCTTCGTCGAGATGCCGAATGCAACGGAGGCCGAGGCTGCAATCCGTGCCTTGAACGGCAAGGACATGCAGGGCCGCGCGCTGACGGTGAACGAGTCCCGCCCCCGTGAGAGCGGTGGCGGTCGTGGCGGCTACGGCGGCGGCGGTGGCGGTGGCGGCTACGGTGGTGGCGGCGGCGGCGGATCCCGCTGGTAAAGCAAACAGCCTAGCGCCCACGGCTGACCGAAACCCATCGCCTGTCGGAAGCGGTACATGGCGAAGGGGCTCGGCAGCCCGAATGGCACACGGCTGACGGAAGAGCGGACGCACCAGTGCGTCCGCTCTTCTTTGTGCGTGGCTTGCGGACGCCGCCCAGGCCACCGCCCGCAACGGCAGTTCGCAGGCAACCGGCTGGGTGATGGGTGTCAGCGAAGGTGAGACACATTCGGACCGAAGACTCAGGGCGGTGAGGGCCCTGCCTCTGGGGCGTCTCGGGCAGCGAGGGCCACGACGTTGCAGGCTGCGTCGGCGAGCGCAGGCACGCGGGGGCGGGCGGTCAGCTGCCGGGAGGCCTGTAGCGGTACCCGAACTCTCGGACCGTCTCGATCAGCCTCGGCCGCCGCGTCCGCCTTGGCGGATTCAGCGGCGATGGACTCGTTGTAACACACCAATCTGTGAATGGAGCGTGATGATGGTGTGGGGTTGGTGAGAGAACGGGGGGGGTGTCCCGGTCCGCCTGGAACCGCGATGCGTCCCGGGGTGGCGCGGACCCAATAGGGGAAATCGCCGGACGTCTTGACGGAGGGCGGATTTTCCCAGTAAGGCCCGGCGGCGAGGTTACGCGGATGTCGTGGAAGTCATGCCGCAATCGGGAACGCGGGGGCTACTCCGGCGCGTCGAAACACGGCCCGGCGGGGGTTTGACAAGCCCTCGTTATGCCGCTACGATGCACCGAACCTGCGGGCTGGCTCACACTTTGGGGGGTAGAGCGAATACGCAGGAAACAGTTGAAGCGCCTCACATGCCGATACATCCCGGCGCCAGCCGGGGAGGGGGTCGGAGGCCGTGGGCCGAGGCGCTTGGGACACATATAGCCGAGTAGGTCCGGCGCTTGGCCAGGCTCCCTCGGGGGGACACTTTCCAGAACCAGCAACTCCCATGCGACCATCTCCACGTCACTGCACACCCACGAATCCCAATCATCAATCACGAGGCCAAGGCACGTCGTTTTTCGCTCGCGGGGGGAGGATGAGGACATCGGGGTCGCCGGGTCCGTCAGGGCCGGGGACGCCCGCTAGCCGCAGGACCGGGCCCAAGCGAGGAGGTAGCAGACGATGGAACGCACACTCGATGGCACAGCCAGCGTGGCGGTAGCCGATCGTACTGACCCAGCGTTGGACGGAGGCGCCCGCTCGGACATCGGGAATACCTGTATCTCGGTTCGCTCCCTCTGGAAGGTCTATGGCGACAAGCCGGAGCGGGCACTCGAGCCGGAGCATGCGAGCAAGGGCAAGAGCGCGCTGCTGGCCGAGCTTGGGCTGGTCACGGCACTGCAGGATGTCGCCTTCGATGTGCGCCGAGGTGAGACGTTCGTGGTGATGGGGCTCTCTGGGAGCGGAAAGTCCACTCTGGTGAGGTGCCTGGTCCGCCTGATCGAGCCGACGGAAGGCGTGATCGAGATCGACGGGGATGACATTGTCCGGTTCGACGAGGGCGATCTCATAGGCCTGCGAAGGACCAAGACCGCTATGGTCTTTCAGCACTACGGTCTGCTGCCCCATCGGCGGGTGCTCGACAACGTGGCGTGGGGGCTGGAGATCGGGGGCCTGAGCAAGGAGGCGCGGTACGCTCGGGCCCGGGAGATCCTGGAGTTGGTGGGGCTCACGGGCTGGGAGAACGCCTACCCCCGAGAGCTGAGCGGCGGCATGCAACAGCGCGTGGGGCTCGCCCGCGCCCTTGCCGTGGAACCAGAGATCCTGCTGATGGACGAGCCGTTCAGCGGCCTGGACCCGCTCATTCGGCGCTCCATGCAAGACGAGCTGCTGCGGATCCAGCAGGAGCTCCACAAGACGATCGTCTTCATCACCCATGACCTGAACGAGGCCCTCAAGGTGGGGGACCGGATTGCCATCATGAGAGACGGGGTGGTCGCGCAAATCGGGACCCCGGAGGAGATCGTTCTCACTCCCGCGGACGAGTATGTGGAAGAGTTCTGCCGAGACGTGCGCCGAGAGACCGTCCTGATGGCGTCACGGCTCATGGGCCCGCCCCAGGCCGTGGTGTCGGCCCGCCAGTCGCCCAGCGCCGCGGTGAGCGCGATGCGCTCCAGCGGCGCGTCGGTGGCGCAGATCGTGAAGGATGGCGACCAGTACGTGGGCGTCGTATCGATGGACGACGCCGCCGAGGCCGACCGCCGCGGAGTCGCCTCGGTGGAGGAATGCTGCGACTCAGACACGGTCACGGTGGCGCCCAATACTACGCTGGAAGAGCTCGTGCCGATCAGCATCACGGCAGATTCGCCGATCCCCGTGGTGGATGCGGACGGAAGGCTGAAGGGGCTGGTGGACCCGCAGGTGGTGGCAGACGAGGTCAGCGCGAGCATCGGAAAGTCGGAGAGCTAGAAGCAGAAGGGCGCCGCCGCGGCGCGCCCTTCTCGTACGGCGACCCCCACGATAAAGAGGTCGAAAATGGCGGGGACGGTCATGCAACCCACGACAAGCGAACCAGGCGGCGACACACAGCCGCCGAATCCACAAGGGGCCGCGGCGCTGCTGGCCCAGCTCGGCATGAGTAGGCGCGTTGTCGCGGGGCTCGCCGGAGTGGTCTTCGTGACTCTCGCGTCGTGGGTGATCTGGGGCGCGGAGATGGCGTTCCCAGCCGACTGGGGCAAGTTCATCGGAGGCTATGTAGATGACACGGTGAAGTGGGCCACGCGGGAGGGGGCGTGGCTCTTCGACGGCATCAAGCTGGTGGTATTGAAGTTCCTGATCTGGCTTGAGGACATCTTCATCTGGATTCCCTGGCCCGGCATCCTCGCCGCCGTGGGCACGATCGCCTGGAAGACGCAGGGTTGGCGGCTCGCCGCCTTCTCAGCCGGTGCCCTGGGGCTCATAGGGCTCATGGGACTGTGGCCCAGCGCCATGGAGACGCTGGCCCTCATTGTGACATCCGTGACCCTGTCCATCGCCATCGCGGTGCCCATCGGCATCCTGGCCGCCCGGAGCACCGTTGCGGATACGGTCTCCCGGCCGATCCTGGACGGGATGCAGACCATGCCCGCTTTCGTGTACCTGGTCCCGGCGATCATGTTCTTCAGCCTGGGCAACGTTCCCGCCGTCTTCGCCACCCTTATCTATGCCGTGCCGCCCGCCATCCGGCTCACCAACCTGGGCATCCGGCAGGTCTCGGCGGAAACGGTGGAGGCGGCCCGGTCCTTCGGGACGACGCCCACTCAGCTCCTGCTCAAGGTGCAGATTCCCATGGCCATCCCCACGATCATGGCGGGAATCAACCAGACGACGATGATGGCGCTGGCGATGGTCGTGGTGGCCTCCATGGTGGGAGCCGGTGGGTTGGGGGAGGACGTGCTGCGCGCCCTGGGCCGGCAGAGGCCGGGGGACGCCGTCCTCGGCGGCCTGGCCATCGTGTTCATGGCCATAATCATCGACAGGATCACCCAGTCGCTGGCAAAGGGCCGACAGGAGGCTATCCGCGGGGCCGACGCCTAAACACGGCTCGCCCCATGGAGCAGAACCCGTGACCACCCGAACCCCCGCTGCCGTGCGCGATGGTAGGCTCGGCGCGGTGCAAGAGAAGGGAGGTGGACAGCCTGCAGACAGCAGCAGTAAAATCCCGGCGCCCGGTATGGAAGTGGGCGCCATCTCGTCCGATGACGCGGGCCCCAACTGGGCCCGCGCCCCGAAAGCGCATACGGAGGTGAGCATCGTGATTTCCTCGCGAAGAACCAAGGGGCTCCTTGGCCTTATCGCACTGATGACCGTGGTATTCATGGCCGCGGTCGCCTGTGGTGAAGAGGCCACGCCCGTAGTGGTTGAGAAGATCGTCGAAGTCGAGAAGATTGTCGAGGTCGAGGTTCCGGTCGAAGTCGAGAAGGTCGTCGAGGTTAAGGTCCCCGTCGAAGTCGAGAAGGTCGTCGAGAAGGAAGTGGAGAAAATCGTCGAGAAGGAAGTGGAGGTCCTGATCACGCCGACCCCCACGCCCAAGGAGACGATCATATTCGCCGACCTGAACTGGGACAGCGCCCAGACGCAGAACCGGATTATCGCGTACATCTTCGAGCAGGGCTACGGCTACCCGGTGGACTACGTGTTCGGCGGCACGATCCCGATGTGGACCGGCCTGATCAACAACGACGTCCAGATCTACATGGAGGCCTGGCTCCCCAATATGCAGGACATCTGGGACGCCGCCGCCAAGGAGGGCCAGTTCGTCCCGGTGGGCAAGAGCCTGGCCGACAACTGGCAGAGCATGTTCGTGGTGCCCACCTATGTCATTGACGCGAACCCTGGCCTCAAGTCCGTCACTGACCTGCCCGACTACAAGGATCTGTTCGTCACTCCTGACAGCAACGGCAAGGCGAGGCTGGTGACCTGCATCCCCGGCTGGAAGTGCGAGATCATCAACTCGGAGAAGATCGTCGCGTACGGCCTGGAGGACGTGGTGGAGCTGACGAACCCCGGCTCGGGCGCGGCGCTCGCCGCCTCCATCCGGGGCGCGTACGAGAAGGGTGAGGCCTGGCTCGGCTACTACTGGGGCCCCACCCAGATTGCCGCCGAGCTGGACCTAACGATCCTTGAAGAGCCCGCCTACAGCGACGCTTGCTGGGCGGCTGACAAGGGATGCGCCTACCCGACTTCAACGGTGCACATTGCCGTGCATCCGAGTCTCAGTGCCCGGGCGCCGGAGATCATCGAGTTCCTGCGGAACTGGGACTTCGGCGCAGGTGAGTACGTGGCCGTCGCGACGTGGATGAGCGATAACGACGCCACATTCGAGGAGGCGGCAATCTGGTACCTGACCGAAAAGGAGGCCGTCTGGATCCCCATGCTCCCGGCCGACATCGGTGGCAAGGTGCTGGCGGCCCTGGCCAAGGAGTAGGACCCGACTACACATAGGCCCGACAGCAAGGGAGGCGCCCCCCTTGGGGCGCCTCCCTTCTTCTTGGCTGCTGGAGATGGAGCTCCCCGAATTCTCCGGGGCCTCGGAGGCGGCCCCTATCGCCGCACGATCATGTCGGTCACGGGGGTGACGCCGGGGCCGCTGGCCACCAGGCAGATCTCCGCCCCCTCCACCTGCATGGTGGAGGTGCCCCGCATCTGGCGCACAGCCTCGACCTGGAGCTCGAAGCCGTGGATGTAGGCCTCTGCCAGGTTGCCGCCGCTGGTGTTGATTGGACACTTGCCGTTCGGCCAGTCTATCGCCCCGCTCTGCACGTACGCTCCGCCCTCGCCGATCTCGCAGAACCCGTGCTCCTCCAACGACATCAGGGCTAGGCTGGTGAAGTTCTCGTATATCTGCGCGACATCGATGTCGTCCACGGTGATGCCCGCCTGGGAGTACATCCTCTTGGCGACACCCGAGCCCCGGTCTGGGCCGAAGTTGGCGGCGGCCAGCTCGCCAGCGAAGGGGTTGGAACCCGCGCGGTACTGGTTGCCGGAGGCGGCGGACATGATGTACACGGGAGGCTGCTTCAGGTCCCGCGCGCGCTCCGGGGAGGTGATCAGCACCGCCGCCGCGCCGTCGTTCTCCTGGCAGCAGTCGTACAGGTGCATGGGGTCCGCGATCATCCGCGAGTTCTGGTGGTCTTCCATGGTGATGGGCCGACCGTACATAACAGCCCGGGGGTTGCGGTTGGCGGCCCGGTAGCACTGCACCGCTATGCGGCCGAAATCCTCGCTCTTGGTGCCGTACAGGGCCATGTGCCGCCGGCCGCAGATGCCGCCCAGCATTTGGGGCGGGCTCATTAAGCCGTAGGACGCCATGAATCCCATATCGCCAGTGAGCCGCATGGGCTCCCCGCCGCCGGGGAACTGGCCGAAGCGACCGAACTGCCCCTGGCAGAGGGACCGGAAGGCGATCACGTAGTCAGCCGAACCCGAGGCGACCGCCATCACGGCGTTCATAACGGCCCCCGACCCGCCGCCACCGCCGCCGCCCCACTGCATGATGGAGCACTTCAGCTCGTCTACCCCCAGGGCGGCCGCCAGGCGGGGCGCCCCGTTGCGGTCGTCGGAGTAGGAGCAGAAGCCGTCGAGCTTCTTTGGATCCAAGCCCGCGTCTTCGCACGCGGCTAAGGCGGCCTCACAGGCGAGCTGAAACTCGCTTTTCGTGGCCCGTCCCCACCGCATGTACTTCCCATCCTCGACCCCTTCCCCGATCCCGACGATAGCGGTCTTGTCCTTTGGGTACCACTCCCCAGCACCGAGGTCCGCTGCCATGCCTTCTCCTCCTTCACTCTGGTCGTCACCAGGCCCGCCGCTGAAGCACGGCGGCTCGGCCCCATCTTCGGTGCGCTCACGGACGGCGTCAAGGGCGCTCGCGCGTTGGCGGGGCCGCGCCGTCCTTGTTGGGAGCGGGGGCGCAAGCGTAGAATCGTCGCGAGCGGGGACGCACGTACCGGAGGGTGGTTCGACATGGAGCTTCGGGCCAGCGTCGAGATGCGCAGCGACCGAGGACCGGTCCGCGAGAAGAACGAGGACAGCGTGGGCTTCCTTGCCGCGGCTGATGCGCGCCCGGGGATCGACGGCGTGTACGCGGTGGCTGATGGGCTTGGGGGGCACGAGCGTGGCGAGGTCGCCAGCGCGATGGCGATCGCGTCGCTCCTGAGGGCGTACGGCGCGGAGGGCCGCGACGGACCGAACGAGATGGGTCTGGCCGAGACGCTCCGCGGCATCGATCAGGAGATCGCCGACGCCGGGGTGTCGGGCGAGGCGCTGCACCGCGACCCGATGGCCGCCGGCATGGCGACCACGCTGACCGCGGCCGTCCTGGTGGGCGACACCCTCCACCTTGGACACGTGGGCGACAGTCGGGCGTACCTGATGCGGGATGGTCGGCTGATCCAGCTCACGGAGGACCACTCGCTGGTCGCCGACCGCGTGCGCCAGGGGCTTCTCACAGCCGAGCAGGCCGCGTCGCACCCGCAACGCAACGTGCTCACGCAGGCGCTGGGGGAGGGGCTGCCCATCGCACCCTTCACGGCGGCCCAGTCCGTGGCGCCGGGGGACACGCTGCTTCTATGCACCGATGGGCTTCACGGCTTCCTGGATGACCAGGCCATCGCGGACACGATCCTGGGCAGCCGCCCGGGGTCCGCCGCGGACGCCCTGATCGCCAGGGCGATCGGCGCGGGGAGCAACGACAACGTGACGGTCCTCCTCGTGTATTTCGCCTTGCGGGAGCGAACCACAGGGAGGTAACGCCCGAGGACATGGTGGACCACGCGTTCCAGTACGAGCCCGGCAGGGCGCCGGCACCCGAGACCGTGGGCCGCTTCCTGGTGGTGGAGCGGGTACACGGGGGCGCGAGCGCGCAGGCCTCCGTATACCGAGGGCGAGACCCTGACACAGGCGCGGACGTGGCCATCAAGGTGCTAGGCAACCCTTTCGAGTCGTACGCGCGATCGCTCCTGGACGCGCTGGTGGGCGACCAGGACATCGAGGATCTTCGGCGCGAGGCGGAGGTGCTGCGGGCCCTGCGCCACCCCAACATCGTGGCGGTGCTGGAGGCCGGGGAAGACCCGCGGCACGGGCCTTACGTCGTCACGGAGTGGGCGCCCGGGGGCGATCTGCGGGACCGGCTTGACCAGGCGGAGGGCGGGCGGCTCGCCATCGAGGGCGCGGAGCGCATCGCGCGGGATGTGCTGGCGGGGCTGGAGGCGGCCCACGAGGCAGGCATCGTACACCTGGACATCAAGCCGGCGAACATTCTCCTGGACCTGGATGGGCGGGCGAAGCTTGTCGATTTCGGGATATCCAGTGACGCGATGGCCCGCTCCGTCGGCGGCCGCGGCACGCTGGGCTACATGGCGCCGGAGCAGGAAGACCCGACGGCTGGCGACGTCTCCCCCGCGACCGACCTGTACGCCGTGGGCGTGGTCCTGTTCGAGATGCTGACGGGGGGCCGCCCCGAGGGCGACAGCGATCCGCGCCGCCTCCGCCCCGAGACCCCCGAGCCCACCGCCCGGTGCGTCACGACGGCCCTGTCGGAGGACCCGGCCGCGCGGCACCCGTCGGCGAGGGCGATGGCGCGCGCCCTGGCCTCGGCGGACTGACTGGGGCGTCAGCCGCGCGGGTTGTCGCCTATGGAACGTCGATGTGGGGGTTCCAGGCAACCTCCCAGAGAAAGCCGTCTGGGTCCGCGAAATACCCCGAGTGGCCCTCCCAGCTTGTGTCCTGCGCGGGCTTCACCATCGTGGCCCCGGCCCGTACGGCGTCCGCCAGCGCCTCCGCGACCTCTTCCCGCGACCGCACGTTATGGGCCAGGGTAAAGCCCCGGAACCCCGACCCTTCCGCAGCCACACCGGCATCGTCCGCGAGACGGTCTCTTGGGAATAGAGAAAGCAGCATACCGGACATCTGGAAGAAGGCGATTCCCGAAAGGGAGTCGCCCCGCATCGGCAGGCCCAGGCCATCCCGGTAAAAGCGCACCGACCGCTCAAGATCGGCGACGCCAAGGGTGACGAGGGTGATCCTTGGTTCCATTGGTGGGCCTCCGCGCGCCTCGGTTTCCAGATGTCCCGGCCCGCGCCCGCTGCCCGGGCAGCCACGACTAAGCGCCCGCGCGCGCGTTGGTGGTTCGACAAGCTCACCACGAGCGGGGGAGTCTCGCCACCAGGGGCTCAGCCTGCTATGGGGTTCCCCGCGTGCGCGTCCGCCTCCGCGATCGTGCCCGGCGCATCGGCCGTCTCCAGCAGGCGCAGCGCGGCGCGCACCACCCGGCGCTGCCCATCGGCGTCCCCGGGGGCGCCAATCGTTCGGCCCAAGATGTGGCGGGTGATCAGCGTCCTGGGGGGCTTCAGCGCCTCGGCCTCGTGGCGGAAGGCCCGGATGTAGACGCACACGGTGGGGATTCCCGCTTCCTCGATGACTCGCGCGGTGTGTCCGACGGACACATGGCAGATCGGTCAGGCAGCCACCAGCAGGGCCGCGTCAACGCCCCGGGACCGGAGCCGCTCGGTCCAAACCGGCGCCCCCTCGTCGAGGAGGCGGAGCTGCGAGGACGCCCCGACGAACGAATAGTGCTCGTCCGCCAGCTCCCCGATCACCCCCTCTTCGGCCAGCTCCTTGAGTCGGTCGATGGGGAAGACCGCGTTGTAGTCGCAGACCGCGCCGCGAATATCGTAGCCGGGGTGTCGTACGCGGAGGCGGTCCGGGGCGGTGTCGCGGGGGATCACGGAAAGGATGGGGGCGGACCGCACGAACTCGCCGATGCGGGGGATTGCCTCCTCCTGCGTCGGGCCGTCGGGGCCCATTGGGTCATCGCCCTCGACGAAGATGCCGCCCGCGGAGATGAGCGCCACGCGAGATTCGGAGAGGGGCCGGCGCATGGGGGTCCAGGGGGCCGAATCGTAGTGGAATGGGAGCGTCGCGGGATCGGCGGGGGTGTAGCCGCGCACCTGGGACTCGTAGACGTGCTCCGTCACACCGGACCAGTCGCCCGTATCGAGGGATTCGCCGAGCCGCTCCAGAAGTCCCCGGAAGAATCCCGCGGCCTGCTGGTCGGTCAGGTTGCGCGAGGCCAGGAACTTGAAGAGAAGGTCGGTGCGGGATCCGTAGCTGAAGGACTTCCGGAACTCCTCCACCGTTTCCTGGTGCTGCTCCATCTCGCTCCCCCCTTTCATCGTGCCGCGGCAGGCGCGGCGGTAGATCATCATAGACACGCTCCCTAATGGTTGGCAAGCCCCTTATCTTTCATTAGCATGGTTGATGAGCTAGCGACGGCCGCTCGCGCCCCCGCTCGAGCACTGAAGGGCGCCAAGACGCCGAGGTGCGGCCGAGAAGCCAAGCGCCCGAACCCGCGGCCCAGATGGTGACGGCGCGGCGTCCCCGGTGCTATAATGGGCATCGCCCGTGCGCCTCCGGCCTTGCCTGCGCACGGAAGTCGGCCCGACGGCGTGTCGGCAAGGCCAATTTTTCAAGGCGAGATCGGATGCCGAAGCGAACCTATCAACCGAGGAACCGAAAGCGCCACCGCTCGCACGGCTTCCGGGTTCGGATGACCACGCGCGGGGGGCGCGCCGTGCTGAAGAGGCGGCGCCTCAAGGGGCGCGACCGCCTGACGGTCTAGCGTTCTTGCTACTCACCCAGGGCTGGGAACACCGGCCGGTGCTCTAGCCATGCTACGACGCGAACAGCGCCTCACCAGGGGAGCCGACTTCGTAGCCGTGGCCCGTCGGGGGAAGGTGGCAACGTCCCGCTGCCTGGTCCTGCGGACTCTTCGCATCGGCGGAGAGTCGACACGGTTTGGGCTGGCCGTGAGCCGAGCCGTGGGGGGCGCGGTGGTGCGCAACCGTGTGAAGCGGCGTCTCCGGGAGGTCCTCCGCAAAGGGTCGGCGTCCCAAGGGTGGGACATCGTGATTTCCGCCCGACCCAGGGCCGCCGCGGCGACATTCCAGCAGCTTGAGTCGGAGTTGCAGTCCCTGCTCCAGCGAGCGGGGGTTTCACTCCCGGATCCGGGCCGATAAGGCGGGACCGACGATGCGGCCATTGGCACTGACACTGCTCCGAGGCTACCAGACCGTTGTGTCGCCCTACCTGCGTGCCCAATGCCGCTACCACCCGTCCTGCTCCCACTACTCGTACGAGGCCGTGGAGCGGTACGGTGTGCTGAAGGGGGCCTCGCTGACCGTCCGCAGACTCGCGCGATGTCAACCTTGGGGGGGAGGCGGCCTTGACCCCGTCCCCTGAGCCGCGCCAGAACCCCGCTCTCCACGCCTCGCCACGGCCTGCCGCCCACGTGGGCGTTCGACGTCAAGGTTTCGGGCGCCGGCAACGGCTCTGGCTCCCGCTGCTCGCTCTCGCGCTCGTCGTGATCCTGGCCGGGTGCGGCACGAGCCGGTTCACCCCCAAGGGATGGTCCGGCATCGCGATCGACGGCGACGACCTCTACGTGGGTTCCGGAGAGGGAAGGATCGTGCTGCTGGAGGCGGAGGACGGTAGGGAGGTCTGGTCCTACCCACCCGCGGACCAGGATCCCCTGGGCCCCGTGTACGCGCCCCCGCTCGTCACAAACGGCACGGTCATCGCAGCCACCTACAGCGGTCGCAGCGGCGGCAGCATCGTCGCGATTCCAGCGCGGGGAGAGGGCCAGACGTGGTCGCTGTCCATCGACGGCGCGATCGTCGGCGCACCGACCCTCGCGGACGACACCATCCTGTTGGGTTCGTCCGACGGCTACATGTATGCCTTGGACCGCGACTCCGGTAAACGCCTCTGGCGGTTCCAAACTGGGGCCAAGGTCTGGTCCCCCGCGACCGTGGACGACGGCGCGGTCTACTTCGGGTCCCTGGACCACAAGGTTTACGCTGTGGACCTGGAGGACGGCTCGCCGCTCTGGACCTTCGAGACGGGCGGCGCGGTCACGGGCCGGCCCGTGGTCACCGGGGGCAAGGTAATCATAGGCTCCTTCGACCGGAACGTGTACGCGCTGGACGCGGACAGTGGGAGGGAGATCTGGCGAACCCCCCTGGACCAGTGGGTCTGGGCCGGGCCGGTGTCGGACGAGTCGTCGATATTCGTTGGGACGCTGGGCGGGAGCGTATACGCCCTGCGCCCGGACACGGGACTGGAGCAGTGGCAAGCAACCACGGACGGCCCTATCCTGGCACAGCCGCTGCTCATCGATGGCTCCGTGGCGGTGGCGACTGACAACGGCCGGTTCCACGTGCTGCGCCGGGACAGCGGGACGGAGTCGTGGGTCTTCAGCTTGGGGGAGTCCGTGCGAGCCGATATCGTGGCACGGGATGGCATGGTGTTCCTGAGCACGGTTGAGGGGAGCGTCCGAGCGGTGAACGCCGAGCGGGGAACGACTCTCTGGTTCAAGGAAAAGGTCGGGGAGTAGGGAGCAGCGTTGGAGATTCTGGGCGTCATCTGGAACGAGGGCTTCATCAAGCCGATGGTCAACGGCCTGATCGCGCTGTACCTGGTCCTGTTCCAGAACTTCGGCCTTGCGATCATCTCCTTCACCGTAATCATCCGGATGGCGACGATGCCCTTGATGCTCCGACAAATCAGGTCCAGTCGCGCCATGTCCCAGCTGCAGCCGAAGCTCAAGGAGATCCAGAAGCGCTTTGCCAACGACCGGCAGAAGGTCTCCCAGGAAACCTTCAAGCTGTATCGAGAGCAGGGGATCAACCCTATCGGGTGTCTTGGTCCCCTGGTGATCCAGATGCCCATCATGATCGGGCTGTACTGGGCCCTCATCAAGGTGCTGCCGTCCAATCCCGAATCGCTGGCGGGCCTGGCGAGCGTCATCTACTCCTGGTTCGGAGCCGCGCACTCCGCCGTGCCCCTGAACAGCAGCTTCTTGGGGATGGACCTGGCGCTGCCCACGGGCGATTCGGCCGTCCCCAGCGCCTACCGGCTGCTGCTCCCAATCGCCGTGGGCGGGTCAATGTGGGCGCAGCAGAAGATGATGACATTCCCGAGCACCGATCCGCGCCAGAAGCAGACGAACCAGATCATGCTCTGGATGTTCCCGCTCATGTTCGGGTTCTTTACGCTACAATTCCCGACAGGTCTCGCGCTCTATTGGGTAGTTACCAACGTTGTGGGCATCAGCATTCAGTACTTTGTGACCGGCTGGGGCAACCTCTTGCCGTCGCGACAGGGGCCGCAGGTGACCCCCGCCGCCGAGGCGCCCGAGTCGGCGAAGGAGCTGATCAGTGACGGACGATCAGGAGATGGAGATCAGGGATCCGGACAGCCCGAACAGCCTCGAAGTGAACGCCAGATCCGTCGAAGAGGCAATCGAGCTGGGGCTAAGACAACTCGACGCAGGCCGGGGGGAGGTCGAAGTCGAGGTCCTTAGCCTCGGCAAGAGCGGCTTCCTCGGCTTACGGTCTGAGATGGCGCGCGTGCGGGTGACTCGCTTGCCCGCGAGCGGGTCGTTGGCTCAGACCGCCAAGGGGGTTGTGGACCGGATTCTGGGGGGGATGGCGGTGGACGCCATCTCGACCATCGGCAAGTCCCCGTCTGACGCCCCCGATACTCCCTTCATCGAAATCACGGGAGACGACTCGGGGCTCCTCATCGGGCGGCGGGGCGAGACCCTGCGAGCGCTGCAGTTCATCGTGAACCTCATGCTCAACCGACAGGCCGGCGACGCCGCGGGCGGTCGGGTCCTGTTGGACGTTGAGCAGTACCGCCAGCGCCGCAATCGGGTGCTGCGCGACCTGGCCCTGCGGGTGGCGGATCGCGTCGCCCGTGAGGGGCGCACGGTGACCCTGGAGCCGATGCCGCCCGCCGAGCGACGGGCCATCCACGTCGCGCTTGCGGACCACCCACGGGTGGAAACGTCGAGCGTGGGCGATGGCGACCAGCGAAAGGTGAGCGTCATACCTCACCAGGGCTCAGGGGGGCCACGCCCTCGCCGTTCGCGGCCACCGTCCCGCTCCCAATGGTAGCGCAAGGCGTGCGCGAGAAACGTCGAGCCGCGGCGGACCGGGTGGACCGCGCAGGCGTGGGCGTGGCGGCCATCCCCCTGGGCCTCATCTTCCTCAGCTTCATGCTCGTGTGGGCGTGGCGCACCCTGGAATGGCCGCTGCTGGTATACCTACCGCCGCCCCACTGGGCTCTGGTGGCGCTGACGGTGGCGGGGGCCGCGGTAGGGGTGTCCCGCCGGGTGCCGGTCTGGTCATACTCCTGGATCGCCGCGGCGCTCTACGGGCTGGGAACCATCGGCGAAGTCGTCGTGTTCTCGCTCCAGAGCCGTAGCGGCGTGGTCGAGCCTGCCGTGGAGGCCACGTTCGCTCGGACGTCCGGCGCGGTGAGCCTCGTCTGGGTCCTCCTGGCGCTGACCGCGGCGATCTACCTGTCCCGCCGGAGCCGCCGCGATGGACTCTACATCTTCGCCCTCTTCGTGGGGGTGAAGTCCATCGGGTTCCCCATACTGACGGGGGTTGAGGGCCCGACCTCCGCGCCCGCGGTGACATCGCTCCTGGCCGCCCTGGCCCTGGTGGAGGGGGCGGCGCTGGTATGGCTGCTGCGAGGGCGTCTGCGCGGCGACGGGCTGAGCTGGCTCCCGGTCTGGGGGACCGTGGGGATAGCGGCCGCGAACGTTCCGCTGAAGCTGTGGCCGCTCCTGCTGGACCCGGGCCCCCTCATGAACCGACTCCGGATCGTGGGAGTGCGGGGGGCCGAGGAATGGCTCCAGGAGGGTCTGCTGCTGATCGCGGCATTCGTGACTACCTGGGTGTACCTTGCTCTGAGAGAAAAAGGGGCGTAGCATGGATGGGTTGGCGCGTGACGCGACGGGGCGCTCCTGAGCCCCAGGCCGCTGCGCCGACAGCCCAACGGTCGGGGAGTGGCCCAGCGGTAGGGCGCCGCGTTCGGGACGCGGAGGTCGCGAGTTCGATCCTCGCCTCCCCGACCACTAATCATGAAGTGTGGGGTGTCAGCGAAAGTGAGACACTTTCGAACCGAAGACTCAGGGCGGTGAGGCCC
>CAYTEC010000031.1:0-21843 GCA_964436745.1 uncultured Dehalococcoidia bacterium
TCCTGTCCAGGTCTAACATTACTCCTGGACTAGTTTTCGGGGGGCAGGCCAACCAGATCCTGGAAGTGCTTCCCCGTGTACCTCGACGCTGTGATGATGAGGTTCTTGGCCTCGCCTGTCCACTTTCCGGCCCGCGCGAGAGGCCCGACCCCTGCTGGTACAAATGGGACAATGCCCAGGACGACATCCGCGCCCAGATAAGCAGCGCTTTCCCAAGTTGGGTCTTGCACCAGAACGAAGACATCGTACGCGACCGTGACGACGTCGAACGCCCAGTCCCAGAAATGCACCGTTGGGTCAGTGTACTTGAGCGGGTCGTTGAGTACGTATGTGTACTTGTTCCATGCCTGAGGATTGGACGCGTCAGGAATGACCGTGTCCGGGCTGACGAACCTCCCCAGCTCGGAGTCATAGTACCGGGCGTTGTAGAAGTAGAGCCCGGTGGCGTCGGCCCGCTGCCCTGTGAACTTCCGGTCGGTCCCAAACTCACCACCGTTGGTCCTGACCCCACCGAAGGGCAGGTACGTCACTCCACCCAGGCCACCCCCTGAATCGTCAGTCGAGTAGGAAGACGACCCCAGGTGGTCCTGGTGAATGAACCGGAGCGTGCCCCCCTCGCTCACTGCCGCCAGTATGGCGTGAGCTTATGGGAACCTGGAAGGAACTGGGTCCTTAGAGGGGCTCGGGACGGGCCGATGGAAATCGCGCCGAATGGGCGACTAGCCGTCGGAGGTTCGCGTCACCCGAGCGGGCGCCACGTCCAGCCCTGGGACGCGCAGCATCGGGTCCGGGTCCGTGCTCGCGTCCAGGTCCACGGCAAGCTCGCCGAACAGCGCTGTCGTCCCCACGACGCCCCTCAGGCGGCCAGTGAGACTGGCACGGCCCTGGATGCGCTGGAACGGCGTCTGGAGCGCCACATCGTCCCCGTCGACGATCCCCAGGCTCCGGGCGTCCTCCGGGTGCATCTCCACCGTCTCGCCCCGCCTCACGGCGCTCCGCCCATTGGTGCGGACCACCTCGATCCCCGCGCCCTGGGCCGCCAGGACGCGGCCGGGGACGTGCAGCAACGGAAACTCGGTCGGCGGGGCCGCGGGCCTCCGGGGGGCCTGGAGGGGAGAGAGAGCTGCCCGCCGGTCCCCGAACCCATCGGCATGGAGCCGCGGCGTTCCGGGATGGTCGGACTCTGGGCAGGGCCACTGGACGCCGCCCTGCTCGAGCCGGGCGTGGGTGATGCCGGCGTAGTCCGGCGCCAGCGATGCGATCTGCCCCATCAGCGCCGCGGGGGTCGTGTCGTCGAAGCCGCTTGCCCCCATGCGCCGGGCGAGATCCGACAAGGCCCAGGAGCTCGTGCGCGACTCGCCCTTTGGGGGCACCGTGCACCGCACAAGCTGTACGCGCCGCTCCAGGCTGGTGTACGTGCCGTCGAGCTCGGCGGGGGCGGCCAGGGGCAGAACCACGTCCGCCACGTTGGCCAGGTCGCCCAGGAACAGGTCTTGGACCACCAGGAAGTCCAGGTGACCCATGGCGTGGAGGGCGTCGTCGCTGAAGGCCGAGCTGTCACCGACCACCACGGCCGCCTTGACGTCCCCTCGCTGCATCGCCTCTATCGCCTCTCTCGATGCCATCCCGGGGTTCGAGGGGGGCGCAACGCCCCACGCGGTCTCGAATCGTCCGCGCACCGCTTCGTCGTCCACGGGGACGTAGCCGGGCAGCAGGGCCGGGGTGCAGCCGACGTCCCACGCCCCCTGCTCGTTTGCGCCGTTCCGTAGCGGGAAGAGGCCGGAGGAGGGCCGTCCGACGTTCCCCGTGACTAGGGCCAGGTTCACCAGGGTTTCCACGAGCGGCGTCCGCTGGTCCAGCGGCACGTTGTCCAGGGCATACACGATGGCGCCGGGACGCTCCTCCCCGAACCAACGGGCGGCCTGCGCGATCTGGTCCTCCGCGACGCCGGTGCTCTCCGCGACGGCGCTGAGGGCGAAGGGCGCCAGAGAGTCGCGGAGGCCGTCCAGGCCGTCGCAGCCCGCTGCCAGGAACTCGCCGTCCTCCAGTCCCTCGTCTAGGACCGCGCGCAGGATGCCGCCGAGCAGGGTCGCCTCCGTGCCGAGGTGGGGGCGAAGCCACAGGTCGGCGTGGCGGGTCAGCTCCACCTCCCGGGGGTCCACCACTATCAACTTCAGCGTGCCGCGGCGTCGCCCCTTCTTGATGGGCACCGCCGCCACGTTGTGGTCCTCGGTGGTGTTGCTGCTCACCACCAGCACGCACCCGGCGTCCTCAAGCTCCTGCACGGAGCCGGTCGCCGCCATCGTGCCCAGGATTCGTCCCAGAGGGAGCACCTGCTCGGGCCTTCCGTCCGACGATAGGTCGACGTTGTTGGTGCCCATCACGGCCCGGGCGAACCTCTGAGCCACGTAGGCCTCTTCGTTCGTGCTCCTGGGCGACATGAGCAGCGCGAAGGCGTCGCCGCGATGGGCGCCAAGACGCTCGGCCGCCAGGTCCAGCGCCTCGTCCCAGGACGCCTCCTCCAGCACGTCGCCGCGACGGATCAGGGGTCGAGTCAGGCGGGAGCGGTGGCTTACGAATTCCATGCCGAACTTGCCCTTGAAGCAGAGCTGGCCCCGGTTGGCCTCTTCGCACCACACCCCGGACCCGCGGATGACACGGTCCCGCGCATCGACCTGCAGGTTGATCTGGCACCCGACGGGGCAGTGGGGGCAGGTGGTCTGGACTTCCCTCACCGCCTTGTTCCACTTGTGGCGTCGCTCCACCAGCGCCCCCACCGGGCAGACATCCACGCACGCGCCGCAGAACTCGCAGCCCGACTCCAGCAGGGATGTCCCGCGCGACGTGCCCACAAGCACCGTGCCGGCCCGGTCCACCATGCCGATGGCATCGTCGCCGCGGACCTCCTCGCACACCCGCACGCAGCGGGCGCAGACGATGCACAGGTTGTAGTCGCGGTCGTAGAAGGGGTCGGCCGTCTCGACAGGAAGGTTGCGATAGGCGTAGGTCAGCGGCGTTTCCATACTCGCGCGGACGTACCGGACCGTGTCCTTCAGCTCGCACCGCTCGTTCTTGGGGCAGAGCACGCAGCGGTCGGTGACCCGGACGTGGCGCAGGCAGATGTCCTGTGGGCCGCAGAGCTCGGAGCGATGGCACGTCAGGCAGCCGTGAGGGTGCTCCGAGAGCAGGAGCTCCAGAATGCCCTCTCGCAGCTCTTGGATCTGGGGCGTGGCGCTGCGGACCACCATGCCGTTGGCGGCGGGCAGGGTGCACGACGCTGGGGTCCCCCGCTGGCCCTCGACCTCGACGAGGCACATGCGGCACGCGCCGTACGGCTTCATACCGGGCCAGTAGCACAAGTACGGAATGTAGATGCCGGCGTCCATCGCGGCCTGGATGACCGTCTGCCCAGGGTTGGCGGTGACCTCTACCCCGTCAATGGTGAGCGAAATCGTGCTCGACATTCCTGTCTTCCCTCTCTGGGAGCGAACCGACTCAGGAGCGGACGTGCTGCGGCTGTGCGTACCATTCGCCGGTGGCGACCGGCCGGGTGCGCATCGGGCGGCGGTACGGGCCGTCGCAGGCCCCCGTGGGACAGCGCCGCTCCTCGATGTGGACGCGGAAGTCGTCGCCGAAGGAGCGAAGCGCGGAGCTGATGGGGTTGAACCCAAGTTGGCCGTGGCCGCACATGGCGCCCTGGGCCATTGCGGCTCCCACGCTCGGCATGAGGGCCAGGTCACGGGGATGTCCATGACCCGCGGAGATGCGCTCCAGCACATCCAGCAGGTGGGTCATCCCCAGACGGCACGGGAAGCACTTGCCGCACGATTCGAACTGGCAGAAGGCCACCAGGTTACGGGCCAGGTCCACGGCACAGACCCGGTCGTCGCCCACGATGATGCCGCCGGAGCCCATGATCGCTCCGGCCGCCGCCATGCTTTCAAAGTCCAGCACCGTTCCCAGGCTGTCGATGCCAAGCACGCCCCCCAGCGGTCCGCCTGTCTGCAGCAGCTTGACGGAGCGGCCGTCCGGCGCTCCGCCGGCCATCTCCACCACCACCTGGCCCAGCGTCAAGCCGAACGGCACCTCGTACATTCCCGGGTACGTCACGTTCCCGTTCATGCACAGGATAGCCGTCCCCTTGCTCCGCCCGTAGCCGATGCCCGAGAACCACTCGCCTCCGCGGCGCACGATTTCGGGGACGTATGAAAGCGTCTTGACGTTGTTGATATTGCTGGGCTTGCCGAACACGCCCACGGCCGCGGGGAAGGGAGGCCGTGCGCGAGGCATCGCCCGCTTCCCCTCGATCGCCTCCATCAGAGCCGTCTCCTCGCCGGAGACGTACGACTCGCCGACCAGTGCCACTTCCATCTCGAACGAGAAGTCGGAGCCCAGCACCCGCTCGCCGAGCAGGCCCGCGTCGTACGCCTGCTGGATGGCGTTGCGCGTTCGCTCGATTGGTCCCTCGTGGCCGTGGCGGATGAAGACGTAGGCCATGCTGGCGCCGGTGGTGTACCCCGCCAGTATCGCCCCTTCCACCAGGCTGTGCGGGTCGCTTTCCAGGATGCCCTTGTCGTTGTATGCTCCCGGATCGCCCTCCTCGCAATTCGCGAGGATATACTTCTCGGGACCGGGGGAACGGACCAAGAAACTCCACTTGGTGGCGGTGGGGAAGGCGGCTCCGCCTCGGCCTCTGAGCCCGGAGGCCGCCACCTGGTCCAGCACGTCCTGGGGCGTCATGGTCCCGACCGCTCGGCTGAGCGCCTCGTAGCCGCCTGCCGCGATGTACTGGTGGATGTCCCATGGGTCGATGTCGCCGCAATTGCGAAGCGCGACGCGGACCTGGTGCTTCCACTGGGGCGAATCCTCGATGCGGGGGATGCCCGGCACGACGCCCTCCCCCAGCGTGCCCAGCGCGAGGTCCGGCAGCGCACCGTCGCCCGCCACGGCGGCCGTCACGAGGGCCGGGACCTGCTCGCGGGTCACGTTGCGATAGAAGACACGGGGGCCGCCCGGCCGCTGCACGTCCACCAGGGGCTCCGCGTAGCACAGGCCGATGCACCCCACTTCGTGGACGGTGGCCGTCAGCCCCTGGGCGGCGACCTCCGACTGTAGCGCATCCAGGACGGCGGCGGATCCGGCGGCGTGGCCGCAGACGGCCGTGCCGACACGCACGCGCACTCGGGCCTCCAGCGTTGCCTGGCGGTCCCGAGCTTCCTGTTGGAGCGCCTCGAACGGCTCGGCCACATTCTCTCCTATCGCCGTGACTACCGCTGGGGGGCGTTAGCGGAGGGCGCCTGTCCTTGGCCGTCAATCCGGGGAAGGGCCGCGCCTGCGATCAACCCGCCGCAGCCTCCGCCGCGAAGGCCGCCGCGGCCTCCGGGGTCACGCGGCCGATGGGCTGATGATCGACCATGATGACGGGGGCCTGGGAGCACGCGCCGACGCACGTGTTGTACTTGAGGGTCACGCCGCCGTCCGGCGTATCGCCCTCACCCTCCAGGCCGAGGGCTTGCTGCACTCGTTCCAGGACCGCCTGCGCGCCGCTGAGGTGGCAGGTGGGTCCCCAGCACACCTCGACCACGTGGCGACCCGGGGGGTCGAAGCGGAAGTTGGTGTAGAAGGAGGCCACGGCCCAGACGTCGTTGACGGTGGTCGCGGTTCGTGCGGCCACTTCCTCGACCGCTTCCGGCGGCACAAAGCCCAGCGCATCCTCGACGGCGAGCAGGCATGAAAGGACGGTCACGGTGCGCTGGGGCTGGTGGGCGATCGCGTTTCGCGCTCGCTCCCGGAGGTCGATGGGCTGGTCTGCCACGGCTGCCCCTCGTGAATTTCCGCACGAATTGGAGGGCATCATAGCATACCGAAGGTGGGGTATTCAATGGACGGGCAGGGCGCGCCCTGCACCCACTCTGGGAGCACCCGGACGGGGGGGTCTGGGGGGAACCCCCCAAGGAAAGATGGTGCGGGTGGGCGGGTGGGACAGATCGACATGGGCTGGGGCAGCCCAGAGCCCCAGCCGCGCTTCCGGCGGGAAAGAATCGAAGGCCGCGCGGGAGTTGTGGTTCGACAAGCTCACCATGAGCGGGACAAGGCTCTCAGCGGGCAATGGAGAGAACCTGGAGGCATTCGGCGGAGCGACCCGGGGCCCTACTCCCAGTCGTCGGCGGAGGTGATGGTGTCCAGGATTGCGGGGCGCGGCAGCTCGCCCGTGACCGGGTGTCCGTGGTCGCGCACCACCATCCGGGCAACCTTGCGGCCCAGCCGCACGCTGTAATTGGTGCCCCGGTCCTCCGGGAAGATCTGGGTGGTGTTGGCCAGGTACAGGCCCGCGATCGGCGTGCGGTGCGCCGGGACTCGCCCGGAGTAGCCCGTGCCGATGACCGGCTGGGCCGCGTCCTCCCGGTGGTGGTGGCTGGCCAGGATCCAAGACCTGTCGAAATCGGGGTTGAGCCGCCGCAGGTGCGGAAGGTACGCTTCCAGCAGCTCCTCATGGCTCATGTGGTACATGGGATCGTCGTCGCCGAGGTAGTTCGATAGGTACACGATGTGCCTGCCGCCGTAGTGCTCCGGCGGGACGAAGTTGGTGTGCTCGATGGCGGCGACGAAGGGGATGCTCCGGTCCGCGATGTTGAGCCAGTAGATGTCTGTCAGAGGCCGGTCAAGCTCCAGCACGATAAGCACCGCGGCCAGGTACGTGACCCCGGCGAGGCGCTCGGCGTAGTCGTCCGGAAGCGGAGGCGCCAGCCGCGGGAAGATCGACGACGGGACCGTGGCGATCACGGCATCGAACGGTTCGACCGCGCTCTCGCGGCCGGGGATGTCCACCTCGAGTCCCGTGACCCGCCCGTCCTCCACCGCCACGCGCCGGACCGCAGCGCTTGTGTGGACCTCGCCCCCCAGCTCGCGGATGCGCTCCCCCAGGGTATCGAACACCTCCCCGAAGCTGCCCATCGGGTAGGCCAGCACCTCTCGCCCGATGCTCTTGCCTCGCGAGGCGAATCGCAGGGCGATCTTGCCCCAGAACCAGGTCATGCCGACCTCAGCATAGCGCCGCCCGAATTTCCCTCGCAACAGCGGCTCCCACACCGCCTCGTAGGCGGCGCGGCCCACCCACCGGGGCAGCCACTCCGCCGCCGTCACCCCCTCGAACCGTCGCCAGTTCCGCACCCGCTGCAGGTAGAGGCTGACCAGGCCCAGCCGCACCCGATCCGCGATGCCGATGGGGGTGAACTTGAGGAGCTCCGTGGGGGTGGCGAATGCCCACATGCGACCGCCGTGGTACAGGCCGACCCTGGAAGGGATCCAAGCCAGCTTTTCGCCCAGGCCCATTTCTCGGATCAGCCAGATCATGTCGAGGTCGCTGGTGAAGAGGTGGTGGTAGCCTCGCTCCAGACGCGCGCCCCCCACGTCGAATGTGGAGGCCTGGCCGCCCAGGAAGGGCGCCCGCTCGAATACCGACACCTGGTGCCCCTGGCGCTGCAGCTCGTAGGCTGCCGACAGCCCGGCCGCGCCTCCGCCGATCACTCCCACCCTCATGGCGACCTCGATTCCCGTGCCTCGACGGCCGGTGAGGCCTCCGGGGACTCACTCCGAGCCTGGCTCTGCTTGGCAAGCTGGCCCAGGGAGATGTCGCTGGTCCACAGGTGGGCCAGGCCGACCACGGTGACCGGAGCGAGCAGCGCAAAGTGGAGCACCAGCGCGTAGGCGGAGGCCACCGCGGTCCCCACGCCGAAGAAGATCAGCGTGGCTTGGGCAAAGAACTCGAAGGGGCCGATGCCTCCCCCGGTGGAGGGGATGGACGTTCCCAGGTTGGAAGTGGCCGTCGTGAGGATGATGACCCCCGCCAGCAACCCCAGGCCGCTGAGGGAATCCTGCACGTCGAACCCCAGTGCGATTACGAAATACATGGCCGCCTCGGAGAGCCAGACGGGGAGGGAGAGGACGAAGATGGCCAGGGCTCGCCGTGGGCTGCGCAGGGCGGAGAGTCCCTGGATGAACCGGAAGGAGAGTCGGACTGCGGTGGCGCCGATCCGCTTCGGGAGCAAGCCCAAGAGCCGGACGATCAAGCGCTCGACGGCATCCGGCCAGACCGCCAGCGCGACGATGCCCGCGGTCGTCGCGAAGAAGGGCAAGCTGAGGCCCAGGGTGAGCACCAGCCAGTTGATGTTTGCTTGTGCTCCCAGGTCCTGGAAGAGCCCCACGACGGGGATGAACAGCGACACGACAGCCACCAAGAATAGGAGCGCCAGGCCGTCGAACAGCCGCTCGACCAGGATGGTGGCCAGGCTCGAGGCGCTGCTGGTCCCCTCTCTGGTGCTCAGGTAGTACGACCGCACCAGCTCGCCAAGGCGCACGGGCAGCACGTTGTTCGCCGCGTAGCCCACCATCATCACAGGCCACAGGCGCCCCACGGGGAAGCTCCCCAGAGGGTTCAGGATCACGCGCCAGCGGACCGTGCGCCACCAGAGGCCGGTGAAGTAGAGGAGGATTCCTGGGATCACATAGAGGTAGTTGGCTGTCCTGACGGCCCGCGCCATCTCCCCCAGGTCGGCCCGATAGAGGAAGAAGCCGATGAAGAAGCCGCTGACCGCGAGGCCCAAGAGGAAGCGGCGGGAGCTCAGCACGAGCACCCTCCCAGCCCCGCTTGAGAAGCTCTCGATAGGTGTGGCGCGGGGCCGCTCCGATGGGGCCCTGTCGCGACCTTATTCGGCGCCACGGCGGGTGGGTTCACGCAGCTAGTATACGAGCCGCCTCGCGCCGATTGCAACGGAGGCGGCACGTGGTCCAGCAGTTCAGACCGAGCGTGGGAGCGGGCGTGCCCCCCCCAAGGCGGAGACGCTCGCCCTCACGCGGCCAGGACCGCTGGTCGCGTGTCTACTTGGGCTCCATGATGATCGCGGGAAGGTCCTTGCTGCCGACGTTCTCCACCTGGTGGGTCCACTTCTCATGCCACATGACATGCCCGTCTGGGATGTCGGCTTCCATGGCGTCGCCGCTGGGCATAGAGATCTTGACCTGACTCCCTTTGGTGAAGTAGACGGTCTCTGAGGGGTGCGAGTGAACCTCATCCTTCTCGCCCGCCTTCAGCGTCATCTCGAGAACGCGGACGTGCTCGTTCTCGAAGAGCAGCTTGTAGTTCGCGGGCGATGCCTGCAACGGATCGATGTACGCCATTTCTCCCCCTCCTCCAACGCTGTCGTATGGGATTCGGCCTCGTCGCTGGCCCAACGCTGATGACGGAACTCGATTGGCGGAAACTCCCGCCGGCGCCCCATAGTTCCACTCAGCGATTGGGCTTTACTTGGGATGCTTGGCACCCCGGAAACGATGCACCTGATCGTGCGTTTCGAGAGGGTATCCGCAATGCGCCCTTTTCGCAAGCGGACGGCTCGACGATAGGGATTCCCAGCGGTCGAGGAGAGAGCTAGGGTCGCGCGACGAGGCCGGACCAGGGCTACGGCTGGACGTCCGTGGAGTAGTAGAGGTAGGCGTCCACGGACCCCAGATCGGTGCCGATATCACGGAAGAGCCAGTAGTCGATAGCCCGCTTCCACGTGGCCCTGTCCCTGATGTCGCGCCCCAGCGTGGAGAGCGTTATCCCCCGGTAACTTTCGGGGAACCACCATCGGTGCCTGTACCGCTCGACCTGGACGAAGCCGTCGGAGAGGGGCTCGGCGGCGTTGGACTCGTTGCGAGCGTTGACAAGCACCACTGCGGGGCCCTCGGGCGGCGTGGGGGTCGATCCGCCGTACCCTGGGTAGCTGACACCCTCGAAGTCGCGCAGGTACCAGACCCAGGGCCACGCGAAGCCGTCGTCGCCGTCCACCACGATCGACAGGCGCTCGGGCGCGGCCCCGCTCCCCTCCATCTCCGCGATCTCCCGCGCGATGCGTGCGATGTCCGGGGAGCTCTGGGTGTACACCAGCATCTCAGTCGGCACGTCACCGTTGCGGTAGGTTGCGATCCCCCCGGCGCGGACCGTCAGCACGAAGAGGACCGCGACGACCCCAAGGCCCGCCAGGGTCAGCCCCTCCCGCCTGCCCACGCGTGTCGTCAGGTAGAGCACAAGGGCCAGCAGCCCGAACACTACCACGAGCCAGCCCCACAGGCTGAGGAACCCCGTCAGCGTGACACGGCCTGGCGCGTAGAAGAGCAGGCGATAGCCGAACACCAGCACCAGCGGCACCAGCGCCACGCCCAGCAAGGCCCGCGTTCGGATGATTCGGGCCCACGGCAGCGTGTCGGCCACGTCCGCCAAGGTCCGTCCCGCCAGCAGGGCCACCGGTAGCGTGAGGTGGAGCAGGAGCCACGGCATCTTCTCCGCCGCCACCGTGAAGAGGGCGAAGCCGGCGACTGTCCAGAAGATCAGGAAACGGGTGAACAGGTCGCCGCGCCGCGAGTACCAGAACGCGCCCGCCAGGCCGACGAGCAGGGGTAGGAACTCGTAGTTCCAGCCGATGACGATGTAGTAGTACCAGGGTTGCCCGCCTCGGGCCACGCCCTGCTGGGCGAGCCAGTATCCCAGGCTCTGCCACGCGCCGCTCGCGATCCCGAAGGGGTTGGTGAAGAAGGTGGTGTACAGCAGGATCCAGATGCCGTAGAAGATGGCGGCGCTGATCAACCACCGGCGCCAGTCCCACAGCAGCCCGATGGCCGCTGACAGCGCCACTGTCACTGCCGTGGCGATGATCGCAACGTAAACCGCGCCGTCTAGCGGGACACCGATCAGCCCCTGGCCGGGGTCGTCGTTTGCCAGGACCATGCCCAGCGGTCCCTCCGCCACTGCGATCAGCGCCGATCCCATCGGCAGGCTCAGCGTGAACATGACCACCAGCAGCGATCCGGCCGGGCCGAAGTGCGACAGTCGCTTCTCGCCCTTGACGAGCCCCATCAGGTCATCGATGGATAGGAAGAAGAGGAACCCACCCAGTGCCACCACCGACAGGTACACGGTCTCCTTCGTCGCGAAAGCGAGGGCCAGCAGCGCCGCCAGCATGTAGAGATCCCGCGTTCGCGGCTCCCTCAGGTACCGCCAGAGCGCGATGACCATCCCCAGCGTCCAGGCCGCCATGATGATGTCATTGCGGGCGAACCGGCTGTAGTACAGGAAGGATGGAGAGAAGGCCAGGAGCGTCGCTGTGATCAATGCCCCCGCGCGCCCGAGCCACGCCCGCAGGAACCACGGTAGCCCCACCAGCGCGGTCCCGAAGAGGGCGTACCCCACCCTGGCGGTGTAGTCGCTGTCCCCGGCAAGGAAAAAGATAAGCGCGTTGGCGTGGAACTGGAACGGCCCATGCATCATCGGGCTGTGCTGATAGCCCCGGCCCTGGTATAGGTACCAGCTATACGTGGCGTGGAGGCTCTCATCGTGGTGGATGGCGTCGGCGCCCAGGTCCCACAAGCGCATCAGGAGCGCTAGGATCAGGAGGCCGGCGTAGATCCCGATTTCCCAGCGGCGGCTCAGGTGGGGCGTGAGGCCCCGGGGGGCCTCGGCGACGGCCGCCGCCTCTACGGGGACAAGCTCTCCCCCAATTGCCCCGTCGGCCAGCGGGGCCACCTCGTCGGTGGCAAGCTCGCCTCCGAGGGCCGCTTCGTCCGGCGCTTCGGCCTCGCTCTCGTCCGACGACGGCTGGATGGGGGCTTCAGACCCTTCCAGCTCGGAGGGCTCGTTGCCGGGCGGGCGGGTTTCCTCGTCTCTAGCCATCCGTCGTCCTCACCCGGTAGACGGTCACCGCGCCGCGCGAGAAGGCTGGGTCCAGCAGCCCCTGCAGGTGGTCCAGGGACTCGGTCCCGTACTTCGAGCGCTCGCGGGGGCCCAGCACGACGAAGGTGACGTCGTATCGTCGCAGGATCGTCTCGGCCGCTTCGGGGGCCGTCGCTCGGTACAACGCGGCGATGTCCTCCACGCGGCTTCCCTGGGGCTCGGAGGAGCCACGCCACTGGAGTTCATGGCCGGGCCACGCCAGCACCGTGGGGACGCCGCTGTAGGCCGAGACGCGGCCGAAGGGCCCGTAGTCGCCGTCCACCGCTTCCACGATCCCGTCCCCTCGCTCGGAGTTCTCGGAGAGCCACCGGATGGCGGCGCGCTCGTCGGGCTGCTGTCGCTCCAGGAAGGCCAAGCCGTCCAGGGTAAGAGGCTGGTTGCCGGTCGAGGCCAGGGCGCCCACCGGGTAGTAGAGGCTTCCCAGGGCGACGGTCGCCACGAGGACCCACCAGAGGGCGCCGGCCCGCCGCACCCACAGATTTCTCCGGGCGATGGCTGACGCGGAATAGTATAGGGTGACCGGCACGGCGACAGCAAGGACGGCCCACGCCTGGTAGTAGAGCTTGAAGATCGTGTTCATCCTTGTGTTGAAGAAATCCACCAGATAGAAGAGCTCGGGTCCCATCAGCAGGAACGCCGCTAGAGTCAGCAGACCCAGCACGAAGGCCAGCGCGGGCTCGCCCTCCCGCGCCGCCTGCATGGCGCGCAGGAGCATGAGCGCGGTCGCCAGAGCCAGCGGCCCAACGAAGAGCACTCGTCCCGGCATGGCGTCCAGCATGCCGAAGATCGGCGCGGCCAAGAGCCATAGAAAGAGCGGGGCGGCAGCGATCTCCAGGGCCGCGGCTGCCTGCCACATGGACACGCCGCGCCACGACCGGGAGAGCTGGAGCGCCACGAACGGCGCTAGCGCCGCAAGGAAGAGTCCCCACACGACGATGAAGTGAGCGGCGCTCGTCCCCGGGGCGTCCACCGGCAGCACACCCGACGCCTGTGTATCGACCCCCAGGTAGTACGGCAGGAACGGAACGATCACCAAGCCGACCACCAGTGCCCCCACAGCGCTCAGCGCGCCGATGGTCCTCCATGGCCACCGCTCCATGAGCAGCCACGCCGTCCGCACGACGGCGTATCCCCGCGCATCGGATCCGCCATCGTCCTCCCGGCGCGGCAGGAGGCGGAGGTGACGGTACCCAACCAACGCCACCGCACCGAGCGCCAGCGCCAAGAACACAGGCAGATCCCAGGTGTTGATGAACCCCAGCGCTCCGACGACCAGGCCCATCGCGACGACGCTCGCCCACCGCCGCGCCAACCAGGAAGCGTCGGGTCGTCCGTCATCCAACGCCAGGTCCAGGGACAGGGCCACCGACGTCAGGACGAACGGGAGCGACATCACATGGGGGTGGAGGTCGCCAAGGAAGATGCTGAAGAACGGGAATTCCTGGATCGTGTAGTCAAGGCTCGCGCCGTCGACGACCGTGTCGATGACTCGCGTGGCCCGCCACCACCACCAGTTCTCCTGAGGGAAGAGGCTTGAGGTTGCGGCGGGGCCATCGAGCCCCTTGATGCCCACCGCCTCCCAGAAGCCCGCCGTGCCCAGCCCCCACGCGCGGACCATCTCCAGCACGCCCTCCAGGTTGCTCGCCGCGACCAGCAGGAGGAACCCCGATGCGCCCAGCGCGACGGCCGTGCCAAGACGGGCGCCGGCGCGGGTGGTCAGCGTGATCACCAGGCCCATGACCCCGGCCGACGCCAGGGCCGGGATGGTGGCCAGCGCCAGGTTGTAGGCCACCGAGGGGGCGACGGCGGACAGCTTGGCGAGGGTCGCCATGATCAGGTAGCCGAAATAGTAGTAGCTGATGCCGTGGCCCCGAAGCCAAGGGTCCTCCGGTGGAAACGAGGTCGCCCGGAGCGCCGCGTTCAGGAAGCCGAAGTCCATCGGCTGCTCGGTGTGGGCGATGGCGGGGTTGGCCGCCTTCAGCACCGTCCAACCCACGAACACCAGGAGGAACGCCCCCTCCACGGCGAGCAGCAGGCGCCACTCGCGCCGAACGAAGTCGCGCAGTTCATCGCGGCGACGGTACGCCAACGCTCCCGCCGCGGCCCCCAGCGCCACGACCGCTGCCGCGACGGTCCACCCGTTGACGGGAAGAGCCCCCGCGCTCCCGACGAGCCACAGGGGGTAGGCCAGCATCAGGAGGCCCAAAGGCTTGGCGAACGCAAATCCCCGGTCCCTGAGACCGGGGAGCAGGACAAAGGCGAAGGGGGCGGCGATAGCGCCCAGCAGCTCAAGGGCCAAGAGCCATCGTAGCGCGTCGATCATGGGGGTGAGGGCGCGCCGGGCCGCGCCTCAATGTTCAGTCGCGCGGGTCCGCGTGCGCTCGGTGCGATCCTAACCCGCTCACCCTGAGCTTGTCGAAGGGCGAGCCGGGGTTCGTGGTGAGCCTGTCGAACCACGAACGGGCAGGGCGTGCCCTGCACCCAGTTTGGGGGGGCTGACGGGGGGTCTGGGGGGGAACCCCCCAGGAAAGATGGTTCGGGTGGGTGGGTGGGACAGACCGAGTTAGGCCAAGGCAGCCCAGGGCCCCACCAGCGCTCCCGGCCGGGAAGGATCGAACGCCTCAGTTGCGCGTAGTTCGACAAGCTCACCACGAACGGCTTCAGGCACCGCGGTCTTCCGCAATCACGCACTAGCGCGGACTCTCCAGCGGGTCGGAGGAGAAGAGGGCATCCAGGTACTCCTCGGGATCGAAGGGCGTGGCGTCCTCCAGCCCCTCGCCGGTTCCGATGAACCGCACGGGCAGGCGAAGCTGGTCCGCGATCGCCAGCACGACGCCGCCTTTCGCGGAGCCGTCGAGCTTGGCGAGGAAGATGCCCGTGCACCCCACGGCCTCCACGAAGCCCTGGGCCTGGGCAAGGCCGTTCTGTCCGGTCGTCGCGTCCAGGACCAGCAGGACCTCGTGCGGGGCGTTCGGATCCATGCGGGACAGCACGCGGCGAATCTTCTTCATCTCTTCCATGAGGTTGGACTTGGTGTGCAGCCGGCCCGCCGTGTCGACGATCAGCACGTCCGCGCCCCGCGCGTGCGCGGCTTCCAGCGCGTCGTAGGCGACGGCGGCGGGGTCCGCCCCCTGCCGGTGCGCGACCACCTCGCACCCCAGGCGCTCGGCCCAGGTCTGAAGCTGCTCGATCGCCGCGGCTCGGAAGGTGTCGCCGGCGGCCAGGATCACCCGCCTGCCCGACGCCTGGTGGAGCGCCGTCAGCTTGGCGATGCTGGTGGTCTTCCCGACGCCGTTCACGCCGACCACCAGGACCACCAGTGGCTTGGGAGGCGACTCAGGCTGGTCCGAATCTCCCTCGTCAGCCTGCGTGCGGCGAAGGACGACGCGCATCTCCTCCTTGAGCGCCTCCACGGCGCCTCGACCCGCGATCTCCGAGCGGAGCCGCTCCCGCGCGCGCTCCACCAGCGCCGCCGATGTGCCGACACCCACGTCCGCGCCGATCAGCGCTTCCTCCACCTCTTCCCATACGTTCTCCTGCGGCTGCCCGCGCTGGAGGAGCCCGGCCAGTCGGCCGAACCAGGTGTAGCGGCTGCGCTCCAAACCCTGTTGGGTCTTTTCTTTCCTTCGGATGAACCTGAGCATGTTCTCTGTGCTCCGATGCCGTGCCGGCTACCGGCAGGCTAACGTGAATCCTGTCCCGGCCGCCCCCTAGTCCCCCGCCGAAGGGGCTCTGCCCCTCTCGACTCCTGCTTTCAGATCCTACTGGGCGGCAACCGCCTCATCGTTCAGATGGGCCGCGTCCAGCGAGGCGAGGGCGGCCACGGCCGCCTCGCGCTCCGCGTCCAGCTTACGCCGGCCGCTCCCCTCGCCCAACACCACCCCCCCCAGCACGGCCTGTGCGGTGAACCGACGGGAGTGCTCCGGCCCCTCCTCGCCGACGATGCGATAGGCGGGGGTGCCGATGCCCCTAGCCTGCACGGCTTCCTGGAGGCGCGACTTGGGGTCCTGCGGCACCGAGCTGGGAGAGATGGCCGCCAATCGTTCCCCCAGGAGTTGCAGCACAAGCTCTCCCGCGACCTCGTACCCCCGGTCAATGTAGACGGCGCCCAGCAGGGCCTCGAACGCTCCGGCGAGGTTTGAGGACCGGGCGCGCCCGCCGGTCGCTTCCTCGCCCTGGCCCAGGCGAAGCGACTCTCCGAGGCGCAGCTCCGCCGCGGCCTCCGCCAGGCTCTCGCCCCGCACCACAGCGGCCCTGGCTGCCGTCAGGTCGCCCTCGGTCATCCCAGGGTGGTCGTCGAACAGCCTGGCCGCCACAACGAAGCCGATCAGGGCGTCGCCCAGGAACTCCAGTCGCTCGTTGGAGGCGGGGGCTTTCTCGGGGTGTTCGTTGACATAAGAGCTGTGGGTGAGCGCGATCTCCAGCAGTCTCCGGTCCCGGAAGGGGGCCCGGAGCTGCTCTTCCAGTGCGCCGAGGTCTCGCGTCACCATGGGCCGTCAGTCTCCCAGCCTTCGCTCTGTGCTCCCGCCATTGTATTGGGCTGCCGGAGGCCGCGTCAAAGAGCGTCGTCTCGCCGTCGTTTGGAAGGAGTGTGTCCGGCCGGTCCTCTAGCATCGCGTCGGGGTCGGCCATACCATGGGAGGTCGGTGGGGTTGACGGCGACGGAGCCGGGACCGCGAGCGAGGGCGGGCCTGTCGTCGAGCATCGGCGGGAGGATCGCGTGACGAGCAGCGCGAGACAGTGGGCGGTCCGGGGCGGGGGCATCGCCCTGGGGGTGGGGCTTGGCGCGCTACTTGGGTGGCTGGCGGTCCGCGGGGTGGACTGGAGCCGTGTCTGGGGCGCTCTGGGAGGCTTTTCCCCCGTAGTGTTGGTGGCCGCGATCCTTGTCGTCCTGCTATCGGGCTACGTCAGGGCCATGCGCTGGCGCGTGCTCTGGACCACGGAGCGGGTGAGCGCGTTCCGCCTCTTCCTGATCGAGAACGCCGCGGTGGGGCTGAACAATCTGTCGCCGGTGCGCGCGCTGGACGAGCCCCTTGAGTTCGGCATCCTGGCGTTGCGGGACCGGCTGCCCAGCGGCTCGATCATCGCGACGATGATGATGAGCCGGATCCAGGACCTGGCATTCACCCTGGTCTTCGTGGCGGTGGCGCTGGTCACTCTCCCATCGCTGCTGCGGTTCACCCCGGTCATCGTGTTTACGGGCCTCTTCTTCACCGGGTGGCTCGTCTTGCTGCTGACCCTGGATCGGGTGATCGCCCGGTTCCCGACGCTGCGTCGAATCGCTCTGCTGGCCTCGTTCGAGGAGGCGGTCCGCGGCCTGTGGTCGCGGAAACCGCGCATGGCCGCGGCGTTGGGGCTGACGGCGGCCTACTGGCTGTTGCTGGGCCCGGCGGGCTGGCTGCTGGCACGGGAGACGGGTATCGAGATTTCGTTATACCTGGTGCTCGTCGTTGTCATCGGCGCAATCTTCTTCTCGACGGCGGTACCGGGGCTGCCGGGGGCCATCGGCACTTTCGAGTTCGCTGCCGTCTCCCTGCTCGACCTCTGGGGGGTCCCAAAGGAGCCGGCGCTGACCTTCGCGATCGTTCTTCACCTGGTCCTGTGGCTCGTGCCGGTGTCCTTCACATTGGTGGTGCTGCCGCGCGAGGGCTTGCGCTCCGTGGGGGCGATTCGGGAGGTGATGGGCCGCTGGCGAGAGGCGCGGGGCGCGCCGGAGGAGGAGTGGTAGCGGGGGGCGCCTCAGGCCTCCGGCTTCGTGGCCACGACCATGCCGTAGCTCAGCGCGCCGCGCGAGACCAGGTCGCGTGCGGCCGTCAGCAGCCGCTTCGCCTCCACGAGCACGTCGCCCCCGACGGGGAGCTTGCCCAGCTTGGCGGCGATCTCCGCCAGCATCAGCTTCCCGCCGAGGTCCTTGAGGAAAGCGGTCGCTGTCTCGGGTAGGTCCACGGCCGTCTCCACGGCGAAGCCGGCACCCGCCAGCAGCCCGCCGTACTCCTCCAGCGAGCGGGCGTTCCCCACGCAGCCCACGACCGCCAAGAGACCCTGCAGCTCGTCTGGCAGCGCCCCGCTCACGGTCACGTCCGTCAGGCCGATGCGACCACCAGGCCGCAGCAGGCCGTACAGGCCCCGTAGGGCCGCCGGCTTGTCCGACAGGATCGACAGCACACACTCCATCAGGACCGCATCGAAGCGCTCGCCCTCCAGCGCCGCGTCCATCAGGTCGCCCTGGACGAAGGTCGTCCGCTCCTCCACGCCCTGGTGGCGGGCCAGGTCGTCCGCGACGGCCGTGCCCCCCGGCTCCAGGGTGACCCCCACCACGCGGCACCCGACGGTCTTGGCAAGGTGCACGGCGGTGGCGCCGCGCCCGGAGCCGGCGTCCAGGACGCGCGACTGAGTCCCGACGCCCGCCGCCTCGGCCAGGCGAGTGGTGAGCGGCAGGCCGCCGGGGTGCCACGAGTCGCCCAGGACCCACCGGACGGCCGGGTGGTCGTAGGAGGCTACGCAGCAGGCGATTAGCTCCGCTTGGGGCGTGTCCATGTCACTTGCCATTGTACCGCTTCTAGGAACCCTCGCGCGCCCGTGGCTCGACAAGCTCACCACGAGCGGATACGTGTCCGCGTTCGTGGTGGGCCACGCCTTCTCCGCGGCCTTCGACAGGCTCAGGCCGAACGGGAGTTCCCGCCATGCCGCAGCTCTTACCGATCGTGGCACGCCCTGCCCGCTCGTGGCGAGCTTGTCGAGCCATGAGTGCGCATCGGGGTGGCGACCCGATCAGACGATCTTCCAAGGAGGGGTGCTGGCAACACGCCCCCGGAATGGGTGCAGGGCACGCCCTGCCCGCTCACCCTGAGCCAGTGGAAGGGGCGAGCGGACGGCGCGAGAGTCCCCTACGTCCGCTTCGCCAGCCTCCGCCGCGCCGCCTCCAGCTTTGTCGTCTCCCGCACGCTCTCGCGGTAGCCCACGTTGCGGTAGCCCACGTTGTTGTAGGAGCAGAAGGGGATGAGCCGGCCGTCGGGGGTGATCACCTCCACGCAGCACTTCATCACCTTCTTGACGTCGAACGTATAGGTGTCCATGAAGTCCTTGATGCTGATGGCGAAGATCCGCGCGACAAGCTCCGTCGTCGACGCCACGACGTCGATGTTGCAGCCGGTGCAGGTGAAGTGGTTCGCCACCGTCTCGGTGCCGGGCACGGCGCTGGACGACCAGAGCGACTCCAGGGCGTGCCTGACCTCCAGCGACGGGTCCGGCCATGTCCGGTTCGTGATGTAGTCCAGGTAGTCGTCCACGTTCAGCACGCGAGGCAGCGGCGTCACCTCGCCGTCCTCTACGTAGGCGTAGGTGACCGATTGGCAGCCCGGATGGCAGCACGGCACGGGCACGAAGTCTGATTTGACGAACAGGTCGTCCGTCTGATCCTGGATGCGCTGAATAACCTCTGGGATGGTCGGTCCAGTGGGTCGAAGGGCATGTGGCGGCCGGTGTGGGTCACCGGTTGGAACTGGACGCCACGGACCGCCGGGTGCTCCAGCCCGAACCGCACCAGCGCGCCCACCTCGTGCTCGTTGACCCCGCGTTCGATGGCGGCCACCAGGACCGTGTTCAGGCCCAACTCCGCCAGCCGGTCTAGGGCCGCGAGCTTGGTTGCCAGAAGCGGCTCCCCGCGCAGCGTCACATATGTCTGGTCCTCCAGGCCATCGAACTGGAGGAAGATGATCGGCCGGAGCTCGGCCAGTCGCTCCGCCCATGCCGCGTCCCGGGCGAACCGCAGACCGTTGGTGTTGACCATGACGTGCCGGATGCCCTTGTCCTGTGCCATTCGGATCATCTCGGGAAGGCCGGGGTGGAGGGTCGGCTCGCCGCCGCTGAATTGAACGACCTCGGGATCGCCTTCGGTGCGCACGAACTGGTCCAGCATGAAGTCGACCTGCTCCAGCGTGAGGCTGTACCCGGGCCCGGCGTCGGCGAAGCACAGCGGGCATGCCAGGTCGCAAGTGGTGTTGACCTCGATGAGGGCCAGGCACGCGTGCTGCTTGTGCTCGGGGCAGAGGCCGCAGTCGTAGGGGCAGCCGTCCTTCACCTCCGTCGAGAACTCCACCGGGTACTGACCCGGCTTGTTGAACCGGGCCGACGCCACGTAGTCCTCTGCGTCGGGAGATATCAGCGCCTCGAACCAGCCGTGGTCGGGGCACCGCTTACGCATGATGACCCCGCCGCTCCGGAGGTGGATCTGGGCGTCGATGAGCCGCCTGCACACCGGGCACAGGCTTCTGGTCAGCTCGTGGAACACCGAGTCCGCGGTCCGCTTCTGGGGGGCCGGCTCGATTCCTTGCACTGCTCCCATCCTTTCCTTCATGCGGCGCGGGCGGCGCTTGCGAACGTTGGATGAAGATGCCCCCTCCGCGGGTGCAATCTCTGCTCGGCGAGCCTCCCTGTAGGTTCGAGCGCGCGCTTGACGTCCAAGCCGCCTGTGCCTACACTCTCCTCGAAGTTCACCTCTTCAAGGCCGTTCCAGTGGAGGTAGCCAGCCGTGGACCCGAACCGCATGCCAGAAGCGCCGCTTGGCCCCTTCCGCGTCTTGGACTTGACCAACGAGCGGGGGCTGATCGGCGGGAAGCTGATGGGCGACCTCGGGGCGGACGTTATCAAGGTGGAGCCACCCGGCGGCGACCGCGCCCGCTCCATCGGACCCTACTACCATGACGACCCCGACCCCGAGCGAAGCCTCTACTGGCTGGCCTTCAACCTCAACAAGCGAGGCATCACCCTCAACCTCGAATCGGAGGACGGCCGCGCGCTCTTCCGGCGACTCGTGAAGACCGCCGATTTCGTCATCGAGTCGTTCGACCCCGGCTACATGCGGTCGCTCGGCCTTGGGTACGATGACCTGAGCCGGGAGAACCCCCGCATCATCGTCGCCGCCATTTCCCCGTTCGGTCAATCGGGGCCGCTCCACGATTTCAAGACGACCGATCTCATCAACATGGCGATGGGCGGTTACCTATTCACGACCGGAGACGACGACCGCCCACCAGTCCGTATCAGCTTCCCGCTCAGCTATTCCCACGCCGGAGCCGAGGCGGCCTCCGCTTCCGTGATGGCGCACTACTACCGAGAGAAGACCGGAGAGGGGCAGTTCATCGACGTCTCCATCCAAGAGTGCATCATGTGGACCCTGATGAACACGACTACGACGTGGGACCTGATTCAGACCAACGTGGGCCGAGGCGGCACGGTGCGGACCAACCCACAGACCGGCGTGCGCTCCCAGAGCGTTTGGCCCTGCAAGGATGGGTTCGTGACCTTCGGCATCATGGGGGGTCCGACCCGCTCCGCGTCCATGCGCGCTTTCGTGGGCTGGATGGACCAGTACGGGATGGCGAGCGATCAGCTCAAAGAGGTCGGCTGGGAGGAACTGGACATCCGCTCCATCACCCAGGACCAGTATGACGCCATAGCCTCCGAGTTCGGGCCATTCCTGCTCACGCGGACCGCCAACGAGCTCTACCAGCGCGCCGTCGACGACCGAATCCTGCTCGCCCCCGTGACCACGGCCGCGCTGGCGCTGGCGAGTCCGCAGCTCGAGGCTCGTGAGAGCTTCGTGGAGATCGCGCACCCGGAGCTGGGCGGGACAATCTCCTACCCGAATGCCTTCGCCAAGATGTCGGCGTGGTCGCCCCGAATCTTTCGGCGCGCCCCCCAGATCGGGGAGCACAACGAAGAGATCTATGCCGACGAGATGGGGCTGTCCAAGGACGAGCTAGTGATGCTGAAGCAGGCCGGAGCGATCTAGGGGAGCCGAGGACCGGTTCTCGCGGATCGGGCAGGGCACGCGTGATGGAGGGAACGAGTCATGGCATCGAAGATTTTCGAAGGGGTCAAGATCCTCGACTTCACCTGGATTGGCGTGGGACCTGTCACAATCAAGTACTTTGCCGACCACGGGGCCACCGTCGTCCACGTCGAGTCCACCACGCGGCCTGACGGCCTTCGGCTGGGCGGTCCATTCCGCGACAACATCCCCGGCAACGATCGGTCCGGCTTCTTCGCCAACTTCAACGCCAGCAAGTACGGCA
>CAYTEC010000032.1:0-21199 GCA_964436745.1 uncultured Dehalococcoidia bacterium
CCATGGTCATCACGACCGTGAGCGGGTCAGGGCATGCCACTTCGGTGATGTGCTGCAGGAGGCTGGTGGCCGCCGGGTTGACGGCCCCGGGGGGGTTCAAGTACCGATCCATGGACACTTGGACGTCGGCGCAATCGAAGGATGAGCCGTCATGGAACTTGACGCCGTCGTGGAGATCGAAGGAGAGGGTGAGGCCATCGCCTGACAGCTCCCAGCTCTTGGCCAAGTCGCCCTCGATCTTGGAGACGTCGCCCCACGGGGACACCCGTATGAGCTGGTTGAACCGGAAGGTCGTGTGGCGGTTGTAGAGTCGATTCAACTGCGGGTCGTCCATCTGGAGCCGCGGCCAGGGCTGGCCATGGAGGTAGACGCCGCCGTACTGGGGCTCGCCCCACTCCGCTCGGTAGCCCGGCAGCGCCATGACGGCGGCAACCTCTGGGCTCACTGCGGGGGTCGTCGCCTGTGCCGCGGGGGCCTGCGTAGGCTGTGCCGCGGGGGCCTGCGTGGCCTGTGCTGCGGGAGTGTCCTCTTCGTCAGCTCCGCCACACGCCGCCACCACCACCAGCAAGGCGAGCGCTGCCATCAACGCTGCCACAGTCGAATATCGGCCCCATCCGCTACCACGATGCATGCGCCAACCCTCCTCTTGTGCTCCGGCATTTCAAGTAGCCGGAGATTGCTGCTACGAACTCTACACGATCAGAAGTCAAAGTCAAGTATCTGGCCATAGGGGGTTGAGCCCTCTGGTGGGGCGTGGCGCGAGATGTGAGACGCCAGATGCGCTCCAGGTTGCTTTGGGGGTCGATTCGTCGGGAAACGCGGACGGTGCGCGCCAGCCCACGCAACCCGCGGCGAGCGCCGCGTATCTACGACCCTCCCTGGTCCCCCTTCCCATCGCCGTCGGATGGGGCGTTCCGTCGTCGCCCGGACCGACGGGCGTTGCCGCTCGGCGCTGGGGCCGTACGCTGCTGGGACCGGTCCGCCAGGTTCCGGAGCGTGGCGTCCACCGCTGCGAATAGCGTGCCCCCCGGATACGTGCCATCGGCTTGGGGGACGCCGGCGGGGACCCCGGTCAGGATCTCGATGCCCTCCTCGATGGTGCTGACCCCGTAGATCCGGAACTTGCCTTCTCGGACCGCGTCGACCACGTCCCGGCGGAGAACCAGGTTGTTCACGTTGTCGCGTGGGATCAAGACACCCTGCTCCCCTGTCAGCCCCTTGACTCGGCAGACGTCGAAGAATCCCTCCACCTTGGGCGTCACGCCGCCCACAGCCTGCACCTCGCCGTTCTGGTTCACGGACCCGGTGACGGCGAAACTCTGGTTGATCGGAATGTCCGCCAGGCTGGAGAGGAGGGAGTAGAGTTCGGTGGAAGCCGCGCTGTCGCCCTCGACCTCGCTGTAGGTCTGCTCGAAACCGATCGTAGCCCGCAGCGCCATCGGCTTCTCGCGGCCAAACTTGCCCATCAGGTACCCGACCAGTATCATGAAGCCCTTATTGTGAATCGGCCCGGCCATCTTCGCCTCGTACTCGATGTTGGCCACGTCGCCGCCGCCAAGCGCGATCCGTGCCGAGACTCTGCTGGGGCTGCCGAACATGTAGTCGCCCAGGTCCATCACCGCAAGGCCGTTCACCTGACCAACCAACGCTCCCTCGGTGGCGATGTGGATGGTGCCGTCCTTGATAAGCTTCCGAAGCCGCTCCTCCGGCAGGTTGGACCTGGCGACCCTGGCCCGAGCGGCCTGCTCGACGTGCTCCGCCCGCACCAGCGGACTCCCACCGTCTGGGGCTTCCTCGTCGTGCTCGGCCCAGAAATTCGCTTCGGTGATAAGGTCCGCGACGTCCACGAACCGAGTGGTCAGCTTGTTGCGGTCCTCCACCAGCCGGCAGGAGTACTCCACCACGCGGGCGACCGCCCCTCTGTCGAAGTGGCGCAGCCCCTCCTGCCTGACGCGGTTGACCACGAAGGATGCGTATTTGCTGACGTTCTCCGGCGTGTTGTCCATGGAAACGTCGAAGTCCGCCTTGACCTTGAAGAACTTGTGGAAGTCTTCATCCGCCATTTGAAGCATCCTGTGAAGCGCGGGAGGTCCCACCAGGATGATCTTGGCGTTCAGGGGGATCGGCTCCGGGTTGAGGGTGGAGAACGGCACGGCGCTTGCCTGCTCCCCCAGGTTCTCTATCCTTGCTTCCCGGCTGCGCAGAACCCGCTTCATCGTCTCCCACGCAAAGGGGCTGCCCAGGAGGTCACGGGCCTGGCAGATCAGAAAGCCGCCGTTGGCGCGGTGGATCGCCCCGGGCCGGATCATGGTCAGGTCCGTGAACGCCCCTCCCATGCTCGTGCGATACTCAATCCGACCGAACAGGTTGTAGTAGGTGGGGCTGTACTCGAAGACGACCGGGGCGCCCTGGACCCCTCGGTTGTTGATGACCACATTGACGCGGTAGCGGACGAACCGCTGCTGCTCGGCGGCTTCCCGAAGTTGGGGAGGCGCCTGCGGGTCTTGGGGCGCCGATCGGAACTCGTCCACGTGGGCGACTACGTCCGCTTCCACCCGTTCCAGGTACTCGATGACCTTGGGGAACTGGGCATAGCGCTCGCGAAGCTCATCGAACGCCGGACGCACGGCGAACTCCGCCACCTCGCGGTCGGCCTCGGCCTTCCGCTGGTCCGCGGTCTTGTCCAGTCGTTGGAGCGTGGCCACCCGCTCCTGCACGTACTCCTGGACCTTCCTGCGACGCTCCCGGACGGCCTGTTTCTCCTCTTCGGGGAGCCGGTCGTAGGCCTCACGGTCCATGGGCCGGCCCTCTTCCGTCAGGGGCGTACTGGCGATGCCCATGGCGGTGAACTGCAGGGCCACGCCTTCCTGCCGTGCCATCTGCTCCATCTCCGCGGTGAGCTGGGCCCGCTGTGCGTTGATGTCCTCCAGGACCTCCTGGAGCTTTTCCTGGTATTCCGGCCCTTCGAACGCCCGCGGCAGCGCCTTCTGGCACGCCTCGACGACGATCGTCAGGTCCGCTGAAAGCTGCGCCCCGGTCCCGGCGGGAAGGCTGAGAGCGCGGGGTCGGGAGGGGTCATCGAAATTGTGGACGTAGCACCAGTCAGGCGGCGGCGGAAGGGTATGGGACGTCTGCTCCAGGTAGTTCGCGAGGGTGGTGTTGCGTCCCGTCCCTGGCTGTCCCGCCACATAGACGTTGTACCCAGGGGTATGGATGTTGAGTCCGAATTCGAGCGCGGTGACGGCCCGCTCCTGTCCGATGGTGCCTTCCAGGGGAGGGATGTCTTCCGTCGTCTCGAACGCCAGATCCTCTATCTTCCAGGGCGGGCTCAACGCTTCCACTGGGATCCGCAGATCCTCAATGCTCATCCTACGGCCTCCTCACCTCGCCAAGAGGCCCGCCGGCCACTCGCGCGTTTTGGGGCGAATTCACTGGCCGGGGCCCAGAGCGCCATCAGTGTAGTGCCTGGGTGTTCGAGGGACAATGCCCGCCCGTTGCTGCGGCGGATGCTTTCCGGCCTGTGACACCATCGAAATAGGCGTGGTTGCTGCCGAAGCGGCAACGAGAAGGAGGACCGTGGAACTACCGGCGCTGGCACTGACCTATGATGACGTGCTCCTGATTCCCGGCGTCTCCACGGTGAGCAGCCGCCAGGACGTCGATTGCGGCGCCCAGTTCACCAGGGGGATCCGGCTCAGCGCCCCTTTCGTGAGCGCAAACATGGACACGGTCACCGAGGCCCCCATGGCCCTGGCGCTGGCCGGGTTCGGCGGCATCGGTCTGATCCACCGGTTCTTGCCCGTGGACGCGCAAACGGCGGAGGTCGGCCTCGTAAAGGGCTACCAGAGCCACGTAATTGAGGACCCGCACACCGTCCCTCCCGCAGTGACCGTCTCGGACGCCCGGCGGATCAGGGAGCGATTCGAGGTCAACGGAGTCCCAGTGGTGGACGACGATCGGGTGCTCCTTGGCATCCTGACCAACCGCGACCTCCGCATGGCCGACGATGCTGCCCTGGCGTCGGACCGGATGACTCCGCGCGGACAGTTGGCGGAGGCCCTTCCTCTTCCTTTCGGCGGCACTGCGCTCCCATGAATCCGTCGCATGGAGCCACAGTGGCGCTCCCAAATCGCACCCTCGTCATGCCCGTCCGCGCGGTCTTGACAACCGTGAGTGCCTGCTCTACCGTTGAGCACCATCTAGCAGCCACGGCTCGTAGATGGTGCGCCGGAATCCGGCTAGAGTAGGGCCACGCGCGTTGGAAACCGTCGCCGAAAGACACGCCTCGCCTAGAAGGGCCAAGCGGGCCAGCGGCGAGGGCAGGGATCTGGTTTGGACACAGGAGGCAGGCATGGTTGAGGACACCAAGGGAACCGGAAGCGGCACGCTCTCTCGCTACCGTGTGCTGGACCTCGCCGACGCCAAGGGCGACTTCTGCACCAAGTCGCTCGCCGACCTGGGCGCGGAGGTCATCAAGATTGAGCCCCCTGGCGGCCACCCCACGCGCTTGATCCCCCCCTTCGCCGGCGACATTCCCGACCCCGACCGGAGCCTCTACTTTCTCTTTCGCAACCTGAACAAGAGGGGCGTCACCCTCAGCCTGGAATCGGAGGAGGGCCGCGACCTGTTTCGTCGCCTCGTGGCCACCGCCGACGTCCTGGTGGAGACCTTCGAGCCGGGCTACCTGGACGGGCTGGGCCTTGGGTACCATGCTCTGCGCGAGTTCAACCCCGGGCTCATAATGGCGTCCATCACGGAGTTCGGCCAGTCTGGGCCGCGGGCGCACTACCAGGGCGCGCCGATTGTCGCGCTGGCGATGAGCGGCGCGATGCAGGTGGCGGGCTTCGCGGACAAGGCGCCATGCAACGCCCCCAACGCCATGGCCTACGACATCGCCTCAACCTACGCTGGCACCGGGATCATGCTGGCCCTCTATGGCCGGGGAGAGAGTGGCGAGGGGCAATACCTGGACATCTCGGTGCAAGAGGCTGGCATCGCGGGTCTCCTGCCCTGGGCGGTGCCGATGACCAGCTACGGCACCGTGCTCGGCGGCCTGGACCACCCCGTGCGTGGCGGGCTCGGACTCGGGACGTACCGGTGCGGCGACGGCTACGTGCGCGTCGCTTCCAACGTGCCCCGGCACTGGGATGCCCTCAAGTCGCTCATCGGAGAGCCGGAGGAGCTCGCGGACGAGATCTGGGAAGACCCCCTGTTCCGGCGCGAGAACCAGGACGTTCTGAAGGCTCTGGTGGAGGGCCTCCTGGAGGATCGCACCATGACCGAGTTGTTCAACACCGGGCAGGCGCTGGGGCTCCCCATCACTCCGCTTCAACCCGTCTCCGGCTTCGCCAGCGATCCGCAACCCCACGGCCGGGGATTCTTCCCGGAGATTCAGCACCCCGTCGCCGGCGCGGCCAAGTACGCGACGGTGCCGTACAAGATGTCGGAGACGCCGTTCAACTCCTGGAGGCCCGCGCCGCTGCTGGGTCAGCACAACGAGGCGGTCTACTGCGACGGGCTGGGCATCTCCACCGACGAGTTGACGGCGCTGCGGGCGAGGGGAGTCGTCTAGCCCCGACCGCGTCGGGGCCAGACGAGCATCAGGCGCCACGGAAAGGGGACGGCGATGAAGCTACCGCTGGAAGGCATTCGAGTAGTCAACCTTGGACAGGGCGCCGTGATCCCGGAGCTTTGCCGGGTCATGGGCGAGTTCGGCGCTGACGTGATCAACGTCGAGTCCGAGGTGTACCCTGACTTCATGCGCAGGGGCGGCCGGACCCCAGAGGGGACGCCGGACCTGAACAACAGCGCCGGCTACAACGAGGCCAACCGTGGCCAGCGCAGCTTCGCCGTGAACCTCCGCAGCGAGGAGGGTCCGGACATCGTCCGGCGGCTCATCGAGACCGCCGACGTGGTGGCGGAGAACAACCGCGCCTACGTCACCAAAAGCTGGGGACTCGACTACGAAGGGGTCCGCGAGTTCAAGCCGGACATCGTCTACGTGAGCGCCAACGGGTTCGGGCGCGGCGGACCGAGCGAGGATTTCGCGGCGTTCGGGCCCAACCTGGCGCCCCACTTCGGACTCACATACCTCTGGGGCCACCCTGATGACGAATTCCCGATCGGGGCTGGGATCAACCACCCGGACCACATCGCCGGGAAGCAAGGCCTCATGGCCGTCCTGGCGGCGCTGGACCACCGTCGTCGAACGGGCCAGGGCCAGTACATCGACATGTCCCAGGCGGAGGCGGGCGCCTCCATGATGGGTGAGCTCTACCTCCAGTACATGATGAACGGCCACGACCCCGAGCCCCAGGGCAACCGGGTCACCTACGCCGCGCCCCATGGCGCATACCGATGCCAGGGCGAAGACCGGTGGTGCGTCATCGCGGTACTGAGCGACGACCAGTGGCGCTCCTTCTGCGACACCATCGGCCGCGCCGATTGGGCCGCCGACCCCAGGTTCGCGTCCCTGCAGGGGCGGCTGGCCGGGCAGGACGAGCTTGACCTCGGTGTCGGGGAGTGGACCGCCCAGCGGGGCGCGGAAGAGGTCATGGAAACGCTGCAGGCCGCCGGGGTGCCGGCCGGGTACGTGCAGAACGCCAGGGACCATCTGGCGGACCCGCACCTGCAGGAGCGCGGGGGCTACATTGAGCTCGACCACCCGGTCGCCGGGCCTCGGTGGTACCCGGGGAACCCCATCCGGCTCTCTGAGAACCCTCCCATCGTCTCCCGCTCGTCGGTGCTTGGCGAGCACACCACCGAGATTTGCCGCGACCTCCTTGGCATGCCACAGAGCGAGATCGATTCGCTGATGAGCACCAAGGCGATCGGGTTCTAGAGATCAGCGGCTAGGGGTCGGAGCCAGCCCGTCGAGGCCGCCGCGGGCACGGACGTGCCTTGCCCGGAGACCCCCTGTTCGGGGCGCCGCCGCCATTCCGACGTGGCGAATCTGTTCCAGGAGTGCCCGTGGAGCCACGTGCCAAGCTGAAGGGACTCTTCTATGGCTGGTACGTGGTGGCCGGGGGATGGGGCGTCCACGTCGTAGTCGCTTCCACGTACGTGCTGGGGATGGGCGTCCTCTTCACGTCCATCCGCACGGAGCTGGAGTGGACTGCCGCGGCCACGGCCATTGCTTTCTCGTTGCGCCAGTTCGAATCGGGCATCCTGTCGCCGTTCGTCGGGTTCTTCATCGACCGCTGGGGCACTCGCAAGATGATGCTGGCGGGGCTCTTCATCCTGGGCCTCGGATTCTTGCTCCTGGCCCGCATCCAGAACCTCTGGCAGTTCTACGTCGTCTTTCTGTTCCTCGCCACTGGCGCGAGCATCGGGTACGCGCAGGCCATGAACACGGCGGTGGTCAACTGGTTCCGACGCCGGCGGGTCAGGGCGATGGGGTTCATGTGGACGGGGGGCTCCATCGGCGGCCAGCTGGTGACCCTGGTCGCCCTGATGGTGACGAATTATGGGTGGCGGAGGGCGGCGACGATCAGCGGGCTTCTCGTCTGGGCCGTCGGCCTTCCCCTGGCCACTCTTATGCGGCATCGGCCGGAGCCCTACGGTATGCTGCCGGACGGTGATCCGCCGCAGGTAGACGCCACGACGCCGGCGGCCGGAACGACAGCCCGAGCGCCTGCTGCCGCTCCGCTGGAAAGCAATCTTGGGGTGAAGGAGGCCCTAAAGACCAGAACCTTCTGGGTCATCGCCATGGCGCAGGCCACCTTCGCGACGACATCCAGCATGGTCCTAACGGTGAACCTGGTGCCCTTCCTGGAGAGCATTGAGTTCCCTCTGACCCAAGCGGCCTCCGTGGTGTCCCTCTTCATGCTGGCCGCCCTTCCGGCAAGGGTCTTCCTTGGGCTGTTCGGCGACCGGTTTGAGAAACGCAAAGTCCTGGCTGTCCTCTATGTATTCAGCGCGGCAGGCACTTTGATCCTGTCCGGGGCTCAGGTCTATTGGCACACCATTCCCTTCGCCATCCTTGCCGGGTTCGCCCATGGAGGCGCGGTCATCATGACCGCGGTCCTGGTTGGCGAGAGCTTCGGCACGTCCCGGTTCGCCTCCATCAACGGCTTGCTCCACACCTTCGGCGTCATTGGGGGAGTGGTCGGTCCCACTGCCGGCGGCCTAGTGTACGACCTGAGGGGCAGCTACCGGCCCGCTTTCGTCGCGGTGGCGATCCTGGTGGCCCTGGCCGCGCCCCTAATCCTTCTTGCCAAGCGTCCTCAGGTGGCCCCGGCGCCTTCGTCCGCCTCGGCGGAGCGACCATAGGCCGCGCCGCGTGGCCTTCACGCTCGGCCGAGCGCCGCGCGGCTCCGCGATCCTCGCGAACCCCGGTCCGAATGTTGGCGCGCCCTTGCCTGGATCGAGCCTCTCTACGCCGTCCGTTCGACCAGCGCCCGCCGCCCGTTCCACCACGGCTCCGGTGATCCCTGGTGCGGTCCTCCACGTACACATAAGAGAGCGCATCGTGTCGAGGGCAACGCGCATCTGATATACTGTCGCAGCGGTCGGGTCAAGCTGGGAGGAGAGGCATGAAGGCTCGAGCGGCTATGACGGCGGTGGCGGCAATGGCCCTTCTGCTGGCGGGGTGTCAAGGCGACGCTGCCGCGTCCCCGACAGAGGCGCCCACCTCCGTGCTGGACACATCCACCGCCACGGCGGCTCCCCCGCTCCCCGGACCCACGGAGGCTCCACCAACCCCCGAGGCGACTCAGGCTCCGACGCAGGTCGCGGCTTCCACCGCCACGCCGGGCCCTCGGCCTGCGCCGCCCGCTCCGCCGACCCCGATGCCGGTGGTCGCCGCGGCATCGACGCCCGAACCCGCGCCCGTGGCCGCCCCTACTCAGAGCCTAGCGCAGGTGGTGAGCTCCGTCTCCTCGGCCGTCGTCATGATATCCGCAAGGCAGGGTTTCGGCTCCGGGTTCATCATCGACAAGCACGGTTACATCCTGACGGCGGGCCACGTCGTCGCCGGCCTGTCGTCCGTGACCGTCACCCTGGCCGATGGGACGGAGGAGCCTGGGCTGGTGATCGGCCGCGACGAGATCCGAGACCTCGGCATGATCAAGATCAGCGGCCGGGAGGACCTGCCGGTGGCGAGGCTGGGCAACGTCGCTGACATCGGCGTGGGCGTTGCGGTCATGGCGCTGGGGCACGCGGACTTCAACGAGGGCGTTTCCATTACCTCGGGCGTCGTCTCCGACCTGGTGATACAGGAGACCGACGGATTCAGCTATCTCCAGACCGATGCCGGGTTCTACTCCGGCCAGAGCGGCGGCCCGGTGATCACGCGGACCGGCGAGGTCGTGGGCGTCGTGAGCTTGGGCCAGTTCACCAACTTCTCAGCCCCCGCCGGTTGGGCCATTGCCCTGGACGACTTCACGCTGTGGATGGTGGAGCGGCTCAAGGCTGGGGAGCAGGTCCTGAAGCCGATGGAGGTTGCCATCGGGCGGACCAGGGACAACCCGGCCCCCATCGGACACACGGTCCGCGTACACGGCATCGCCGCCGACGGCACCGATTCGATCCACGACATAACGGTGATCCAGGTGCTGCGAGACGGACGCGCCGAGGAAATGCTCCAGGCCGCCTTTCAGTGGAATCCACCCCCGCCGGCCGGGATCGACTACCTCTTGGCTTTGGTGCGGATCAAATATGTCCAGGGGCCCGAGGGCCGCACGGACTGGATGCACCAGATGGATTTCGGCATGCTCTCCACCCAGGGTGTAAAATATGTCTCCTTCCTGGGCGTGGTGCCGCCCGAGCCGTACCTATCGGCGCGCGTCTACCCCGGCTCGGAGTTCACCGGGTGGACCGTCTGGGAGATATCCCAGGCCGATGCCGAGCCGATGATGGTCTTCGGCCTTGACTGGTCGTTCCGTGGGAAGGCGTTCTTCGCCTTGACCGAAGACGAGGGGCCAGCGCCCGCCGCTACGGAGGTGGCCGAGGACATCGGCGGCGGCGAAGAGGGCCAGGGCGCTGATGATGACGGCGACGGCGGGGGCGAAGACGATGGGGATCCGGGCGGCGGCTGACGTTTGGTGCGGCCCGAACCGCGGCGCCTGAGCCACCGAATCCGAGCGGACGCTGACCTCGCGTGGGCGCTCTGGGGGCCAGCGGCCGAAACGAACCCTGGACTCGCCCTGGCGGCGGCCCTGGACGGCGCCCGTCGGTCCAATCGACAGGGGGAAGCATGACTCTTCGATCGGTCGCGTTTGCCGTGCTGCTGGTCCTGGCGATGGCCCTGGGGGTTGCGGGCGGGTTGGGCATCGGCTATTCGGTGTTCCGCCCGCAGACCGCCCTCGCCGAGAGCAGGCTCGATGAGCAGCAGGCGCGGGGCGCCGAGCTCGCGGGCCATGTCGCGACGCGGGACCTTCGCATCGAGGAGCTCCTGGCCGACGTGGCCGGAGTGCGGGAGGAGCTTGCGCTTCTCACCGTGGAGCGGGAGAGCATTGTCGCCGACCTGGAGGAGCAGCAGGTGGCGGCGGACGAGGCGTTGGACAAGGCGCTCAAGGATGGGTCCGAGGCTCGCGATTCCCTGGCAAGCTCCGACGACGCCCTGAGCGACGTCAGAACAAAGATAACGACCCTCGTGCAGGATCTCGAGAGCGAGGAAGAGAAGCTTTCCGACCTGCGCGACAGCGTCAATCTCATGGGGGCCGACAGGCTCCTGCTGGTGGAGCTTCGCAAGGACATGCCCACCGACGAGGAGGAAGCGAAGTCATACTGGGAGGACGTGCGAGCCCTGGCGGCCCAGTCGGACCCCGCCCTCGCCGCCAAGGTGAACAGAGTGCTGCGCCTGGTGCCTGCCTACTTCGAGTGGCTGGAAACCCCGTTCACCACCTCCTGCGGGTCCGTGGATGCCTTCTTCAATAGCGGCGCCAGCGAGCTTGGCATTGTACGTGCCGACCTGGAGAAGGACGTGCTGCTGGTCCTCATCAACCGCATCGACACGGCGCTGGGGCGGGCGATAGAGTAGCCGAGCCCCCTCGGAGCCACAATCAGGGCGCGCCGGGGTGTGAGCCCCGACGCACCGGCGCTTCAGACGTTCCACGAGAGGAGCCACGGATGAAGAGCAGAGCAGTCCGAGTCCTTGGGGTCGCCGCCGCGACCGCCATCCTCCTGCTGATGCCGGCGGCGCTGCTGGCGGACGGCCAGGACGGCGATGGAGCGCTGGCGGATTCGGCTGCCGGCCTCGCCCCAGACATCCCCGAGATCTTCGTCCCGGCAACGGAAGAGGCGCCGTCCGGTCTCCTTGCCTCCCCCTTCACGCTGCTCTCCCCCATTCAGGGACTGCTGTCGAGCTCGGTTTGGGTCACGGCCACGGGGCAGGACCCGCGCGCCGACCGCTTGCTGAGCAGCCGGACCAGGCAGCCCGGCATATCAGCGCCGGGCCTGGCGTGGGACTCACTGCGAGAGGTATTCACGGCCCCCGCCGCTCCTCCGATCGCGCCCGCGGTGCAGGGAGGCGTCGGCCTTGTGCCGTTCCGGGACCCCGCGCCCGCGTTCAGCCGCAACATCCTCATCACCCGAGACTTCAGCGACTCTCCGCTCCAGACCGAGCCGAGCATCGCCGTGGACCCCAACGACCCGGAGCACCTGCTCCTGGGCACCATCGACTACAACTTCCCGAACGTCTCCACCTACGTTTCCATCGACGGGGGCGTGACATGGGAGGGACCGTACCTGCCGAACTACCTCAAGGACGACCTGGGGTCCGGCGGGGACCCCGTCGTGGCCTTTGACCGCGAGGGGACCGCGTACCTGAACTTCATCTCTATCGGCGTTGAGGAATTCACCGTGGGGCCGGCGGCGGACTCGGCCGTCATCTCCAGCATCGGGGTGGCCCGCTCCGAGGATGGAGGGCGGTCGTGGGAGGAGCCCGTGTCCGCGGCGCGGGCCGGGGTTGAGAAGAACTTCACGGTTGACGACCTGACCGGCCGCGTCACCGGCGACATTGCCATCGGCTTCCTGGACAAACCCTGGATGACCGTGGGGCCGGCACCGGATGGCGGTGAAGGCGACATTATCTACGTGACCTACACGGAATTCATCGAGCGGTTCCGCGTCTTCTACATCGGTGACCTTCCGTTCTTTGGTGTCCCCCTCCTGGAGACAGTCATCCGCATGGTCCACTCCGAGGACGGAGGGAGGAGCTGGAGCGAGCCCATCAACGTCAGCCCCTTGGTTCGGCGCGTCTTCGCGGACGCCAGCGCGCCCGAGGCCGAAGAGGCCGATTCCGCGCCCCTCCAGCAGCCGGCCGATGCCCCGGTCGGGACCAAGCGGGTGGTCCAGGGCTCGCAGCCGGCGGTGGGGCCAGACGGCACCCTCTACGTCACTTGGCTAGACTCCACCGACGACGATTCGATGGAGGGCCTGGCCGAGGTCTACGTCGCCAAGTCCACCGACGGTGGGGAAACCCTCTCTGACCCCGTGCGGGTAGCGGTCTTCAACGAGCCGGGGTTCACCCCCCGCAAGGGTTTCTTCCGCTATTGGGGGTCCGCCTTTCCACAGATCGCCGTGGGTCCGGAGGGCGGCGTCTTCATCGTCTATACCGCGGTGCCCTCGGACAAGGACTCGGACGACGGCGACATCTACATGACGCGCTCGCTGGACGGCGGCGACATCTGGAGCCGTCCGTTGCGCCTGAACGACGACGAGACGGAGCGCCTCCAGTTCTTCCCTTCCGTTGCCACGGACCCCAACGGGACGGTGCATGTGATGTGGGGTGACATGCGCGACGACCGCGCGGAGACCAAGTACCACATCTACTACACCTCCTCGGAAGACAAGGGCCAGACGATTGGGTTCACGGACGACGTTCTGGGCATCCATACCGCCAACACCCGCGTCACGGACTTCCCCTCCAACCCCAACCGTGGCTTCCCGGGCGGCCGATTCATCGGCGACTACTTTTCGATCAAGGCCACCGCGGACGATGTCTACCTGGTGTGGGCGGACACGCGCCTTGGTGAGTTCGGCCCCACCAATCAGAAGATCGGGTTCGCGCGCCGCTCGGCCATCCGGTCGCCAGAGGTATTCCTGAACCCGCCCGCAGGCCCGGGCGGCCAGCCGGTGACGCTCCAGGGGTTCAACTTCCAGCCGGACATCAACGTCTTCATCCGCGTGGGCGGCGTCATCGTCACGTCCGCGCGGACCAATCTGGAAGGCCGGTTCACATCACAGGTCTTCGTGCCCATCTCAGGCCGGGGGGCCCACGAGGTCCAAGTCTTCGACGATTCCGGGAACCGCGCCGCGTCCTCGTTCTTCATGGAGTTTGGGTTCGACGACATCCAGTCCTCCCAGCAGGAGCTGGCGAAGCGGGTGGAGGGGCTTGAGGAGAGCATCGAGACCATCGGCACCGGGCTCGCGGGCACAATGGAGGCAGAGCTTCAGACGATGAAGACTGACCTGGAGGCGGCGCTGCTCGCTGCCTCCGCCGCCCAGGTCCCAGCGCCAGCGCCGCCGTCCGAGCCCACGCCCGTGGTGGTGGCGGCGGCGGTAAGCGAAACCTCGGACGGGACCCCGGTGTGGCTTTGGATCGTTGGGTTCGCCGTGGCTGGAGCCGTATCGGCGGCGGCCACCGCCATCGTCCTTCGGCTCACGCGCTCCAAGGGCGCGCCTCCGGACCGATGGAGCGCGGTCTCTTGACCCCGGTTCATGCCAGCCCCCTCCGGCCCGCCGACGGGCGCCCGAGAACGGCGCTCACGCGAGAATCGTGCGCAGGGCAACCCCTGCCAAGGAAGGTTGAGTGATGCGGGTTCGACGACGCGTGACTCGGCTCGCCCTGGGCCTGTCCCTGCTGCTGGCCCTTTCGACCGCCGCGGTCATCCAGGCGGCCCCGCCGGCCCAGGAGCCAGGACCCGCGGTTGACCGGGTCTTCTTCAAGGCCTTCAACGTGGACCGCGCCCCGCTGGACCTGCAGCAGGGCAACATGGATCTCTACATATTCGGGCTCAAGACGGCCGCCGCCGCGGAGCTTCGCGCCAGCACGGACATCGCCATCTACCAGGCCCCCGCCACTACACTATCTCTCATCCTGAACCCCGCGCCCGCTCCCAAGGGGGAGCTCAATCCATTCGCCCTTCAGGACGTCCGTTGGGCGATGCAGCTTCTGGTGAACCGGGAGTTCGTGGCTGGCGAGATCTATCGCGGCATGGCCACGCCCATGCTGTCCCATCTCAGTCCCTCCGACTTCGACCAGGTGACGGTGCACGACCTCATCCGCGAGCGGAACATCCGCTACGATCCTGAGCTCGCTCGGAGCATGATCAAGGACGCGATGGAGGGCGCGGGCGCGGTGATGCAGGATGGTGTCTGGCATTTCGGCGGGCAACCGGTGAGGATCAAGTTCATCATCCGCATTGAGGACGAGCGTCGCGAGGTCGGCGACCTTGTCCGGGCTGAGCTGGAGCAGGCGGGGTTCCTGGTGGCGCCCCTCTACCAGCAGTTCGCCCCGGCCATCCTCTCGGTCTACTCCACGGACCCTCGCGCCTTCGAGTGGCACGTGTACACCGAGGGGTGGGGCCGTTCGTCTCCCGACCGGTACGACTTCTCGCTCATCAACCAGATGGCCGCTCCGTGGCTCGGCAACATGCCCGGCTGGCGGGAGGCGGGGTTCTGGCAGCACGAGAACGCTGACATCGACGAGATCGGCAAGCGGATATTCACCGGCCAGTTCGCGAGCCAGGCCGAGCGCGACACTCTGTACCGGCAGGCCACGGGGATGGCGCTCGACGATTCGGTGCGCGTCTGGATCGCCACGGTCACCAACAGCTTCGGGGCGAACGCCGCGCTGGAAGGGGTGACGGAAGACCTGGTGGCGGGCCCCCGCTCCCCGTGGACGCTCCGGGAGGCGACCGTCCCCGGTCAGAACGAGCTCACGGTGGGCAACCTGTGGGTTTGGACCGAGCGCACCACATGGAACCCCGTGGCGGGTATGGGCGACGTCTACAGCGTCGACATCTGGCGCAACCTCAACGACCCGCCCATCTGGAACCATCCGTTCAGCGGCGTTCCCATGCCGGTCCGCGTTGGCTACGACATCGAGACGGCAGGGCCGACCGGCACGCTCGACGTGCCTTCCGACGCCGTGATGCTCGAGCCTGAAAGCGACACGTGGAAGCGGGTCGGCGTCGGCGCTGAGGCGACCAGCATGGTCACGTTCGACTACTCGAAGTACTTCATCTCCAACTGGCACCACGGCCGCCCCATCACCATGGCCGATGTGATCTACTCCATCTACCAAAGCTTCGACATCGCATACGACCCGGAGAAATCCCGCGTCGAGCTGGCCCTCGCCACCACGTCGCGACCCTTCCTTGACACGTTCCGGGGCTTCCGTGTGCTGGACGAGAACCGGCTGGAGGTCTATGTGGACTTCTGGCACTTTGAGGAGAAGTACATCGCGTCCTACGCCAACCCGTCCAGCGTCTCCATGCCGTGGGAGGTGCTAGCGGCGATGGATAGCCTGGTCTTCGAGCAGCGCCAGGCGGCATACAGCGACACCGCCGCGGGCCGCTACAACGTTCCGTGGATCAGCCTGGTCATGGACCGCGACGCGCGCCTGGTGAAGAACACGATCCTGGGATTCCAGCGGTCGGGCAGCGTACCGGAAAGCGTCTTCGACATCGGTGGCGAGTCCCTGACCAGCCAGGGCGAGGCGGACGCCCGTTACCAGGCGGTCCTCGACTGGTTCAGTGAGTACGGGCTGCTCGTAATCAGCAACGGCCCGTTCAAGCTCACGCGGTACGACCCGCCCGCCCAGTTCGCGGAGCTCCAGGCCTATCGCGACCCCTCTTACCCATTCGAGCCGGGCGACTGGCGATTCGGCGTGCCGGAGCTCGTCGAGATCGCGCAAGTGCCGTCGGGAGCGATCCAGATCGGTGCGGAGAACGCCCTTGGCGTGACCCTGGAAGGGCCGGGAAGCCTGGGGGTGCGCTACGTCCTGTTCGACCCCGCCGATGGGACAGTGATCGCCTCTGGGGCCGCCACGGAGGGCGTGGCGGGGGAGTTCACCGTCGAGCTGGGCGAAGACGTGGGCGACGCGCTCCAGCCGGGGCTCTACCAGCTCTTCCTGACAGCCTACTCCGACGCCGTTTCCGCAGTCACGGAACGTCGGATCGATCTGGAGGCGTCGGTGGCCGCGCCGACCCCGCAGGTGGAGGCGACGGCGACCCCCGCCTCGGGCCTCGTCGCGACACCCACGCCGACGACACCAGATGAGCAGCCGACGGTGGTGGCGACGGCCGAGGCCGAGGAGGAGAACGGCGGGGGGTGCGGTCGCGGCGTCGCGACCGAGATCGCGTTCCCGCTGGCGGCCCTGGCGCTGGTGGGGCTGGTGTGGCGGCGGCGGGGCGTGGGGAGGTAGGGCGTTCCGCGGCAGGGCGTGCCCTGCACCCAATGTTGCACCCAATGTGGGGGAGGGTTGGCGACCCGCGCACGGAGTTGTCCGGCCACCCACCGCTCGCGCAGTTCTGTGCGGGGTTCGGCGGGCTCACCACGAACGTAGCAGGGCGTCGCCAGGATCAACGAGCACTCGGTTCGGCCTGAGCTTGTCGAAAGCCTTGTTGGCGTTCATGGGAAACCGAAATGACCGCGTCGACCCGGACGTGACCATCCCCGACGGTGTCGCGCTCCACGACAATCCGCAGCGGTCGCTGGCGCTCATCGAAAGTCATTCAGTCCAGGCTCGGCCAGACTTGCCGGCAGGCCCGCCAGAGTCCCGCTTGGCGCCTGCCTTACCTCCTGCGGCGCGGACCGTGGCGGGGCCACTTTCTGGCAGTGCTCGGTTAGAATGGGCGCGCCACGATCATCCGCGGCAAGCTCTCTTGACCTTCACGGCCTGGGAGTATCTACTCGATACCGCGGCTGGATGAGCAGCTTGTCGGACCCGCAGTGTGCCGCGAACCGCTGCCATTGGGGCGAGCGGCGGTGGCTTCTGGTGGCTAGATGACTTCCGGCGGGCGCGGCCGAATGTCGCGGAAACGCTCGATCTGGCCAAGCTCTGTTTGCTGTGCACGTAGAGATGGAGGAACTCCGAGCGATGCCGGAGCGAGGCGCGGTCGCCTTCGAGGGCGCCACCATTGACTACACGGTCATCCGAAGCCGACGGCGCCGGAAGACCATCGAGATCACTCTGGACCACCAGGATGGCGTGCTGATCGCGGTGCCATGGAAGACTCCACGCGCCCACATCGCGGACATGGTCCACAGGCAGGCGGCGTGGATAGTGAGGAACGGGAACGGCTCGGTCAACCGCTCCAGTCGCATGCAGTTCGTGAGTGGCGAGGTGGTCCCCTACCTGGGGAAGAGGGCCACTCTGCTGGTGGAGTCGGGAGAAGCCATGCGAGCCAGCGTTACCTTCTCCCACTGGGCCCTCAAGGTAGTGTACCCAATCGGCCTAGCTGGGGAGGACCGCCGCTCGGCGATCCTCCGGGCGTTGGAAGGCTGGTACAGGCACCGCGCAGCCGCGAGACTGGCCGAGCGGGTCAACCATTGGGCCCACGCCGGCGGAAGGGAGCCCCAGCGCGTACTCATCCGCGGTCAGCGACGACGGTGGGGCAGTTGCAGCGCGGACGGGACACTGCGATTCAACTGGCGAATCGTCCAGCTGGAACCATCGTTGATAGACTACGTCGTTGTCCACGAGCTTGCCCACCTCCGCCACAGAAACCACTCTGCGCGTTTCTGGGCTGAGGTTGCCCGGGTGCTGCCGGACTACCGCCTTCGGCGACGGTTGCTCAAGGATGCGGGGCCCGCCATAGCCCTGTGATGTCTCGCAGCGGCCAGCCCGGACGCCCTCCCCCCCGTACGTCGGCCTGCGTCACGCTGACGAGGACTCCGCTCGCCGAGAGAGGAGGTTGTCGGGAGACTGGCGACTGGCATCAGCCCGGTCCGTGCCGGGCATGGATGACGAAGATGGGCGCTTGCCATGCTGCAATGGCTGAGACCCTCCCCACACAGGCGTGAGAGAGGATTGACAGCCAGTGTAGACCGGCGCTACGCTCCGACCACCCTGCCCGGACCCCGCCGACGACATGGGGTCGGCAACACCGGGAACCCACAACCGCCACTGGAGGTGACCAGGTATGACAACTCAGAACTTCGAGCTTCTGAAGCTGGAGCTTGCGGGCCACGTGGCTACCATAACCTTGAACCGCCCGGAGAGGCTGAACGCCCTTGACCCTAGATTGACGGCGGAGCTACACGCCGCCCTGGATAGCGTGGCGGCTGAGAATGACATCCGTGCCGTGATCCTGACGGGCACGGGCCGGGGGTTTTGCTCTGGGGCGGACGTAAGCCGGCAGCTGGACTCCCTGGAGGGCCGCGAGAGCGACTCGCCAGTTCCACCAGGACCAAGTCTCACGGAGCTAGCGCCCCACATTCGCCGCATCCCCCAGCCCGTCATTGCGGCCGTGAACGGAGTGGCAGCGGGAGCCGGGCTAGCCATATCCCTGGCCAGCGACATACGGATCGCCTCGGAGGAAGCCAGGTTCTCCTGCATCTTCGTCAAACGCTCCCTGGTGCCAGATACGGCGTCGTCCTACACGCTGTCGCAGCTTGTGGGTCCTGGGATCGCCTCGGAAATGGCCCTGACGGGCAACATCTACGACGCGCAGTGGGCCTTGGAGAAGGGTTTGGTGAGCAAGGTTGTACCCGCGGCCAGCCTGTTGGATGAGGCACGGGCTCTGGCCAACGACATCGCCGCCAACCCTCCCCTCTGTGTCCGCTCCATCAAACAGCTACTCCACCGGCACGGCGAGGACCTGGAAGACATTCTGCCCATGGAGCATGCGGCCAACGCCCCGTCCACCGGCACGGAGGACAGGCTGGAGGCTGTACGTGCCTTCCTGGAGAAGCGCCAGCCGGTGTTTCACGGGAGATAGGGACTCAGGAAGGGCGGCGTGCAGGGGCGAGTCGCGCAGCGCCTCGGGCTTGAGGTCGATGCCGATGCGGTCGTCGGCCAGGCTCACCCCATCCCTGCCGCCCTTAGGACACCAGCCGCCTGACGCGGTCTCCGGTCGAAGCGAATGCCGAGGGCGACCTCGGGTGCGGGGCTATTGAGGTCCACCCACGCACCCAGCGGTCGCTCGTCAGCCGCCGCCCTACATTCCGCCGTCCATGTATATCACCTGGCCCGACACACGGAAGTTCTCTTCCGCGCACAGAAATGCCGCCAAGTCACCCAGCTCCTCCGGCTGCAACACCTTTCCGAACGGGGACTCATCGTGCAGAGTCGTGATGTCCTCGACACCCCGGGTTGCCCGCACGAGGCGCCGCCCCATCTCGGACTCGATGAGGCTCGGCGCCATTACGTTCACTCGAATCCCGTTACGCCGCTCTTCCTTGGCCAGGGCCTTCGCCAGAGCCTCCATCGCCGCCTTGGCCGCCCCGTAAGGGACGCCGCCCGCGCCGTGGGTCTTCGTGGCACTCGACGTGACGAAGAGGATGTCGCCTCGACGCTGCTCTCGCATCGCAGGAATCACCAGTTGCGAGCAGTAGTACGATCCGAAGAAGTGGACCCCCAGAACCCGATGGAGCTCTGCTATCTCCGTGTCGGCCACGAACCTGCCCCTTGATGCAATCCCGGCGTTGTTTACGAGGATATCCACCTTGCCCAAGGCTGCCACAGCCCCGTCGATGGCTTGCTTCGCCTGCTCGTAGTCGGCGATGTCGGCCGCAAGCGCATACCCTCGCCGGCCCTGGGCCTCGATAGCTGCCACTGTCTCGTTCGCCGAAGCCTCATCCTTGCGGTAGATGATGGCCACGTCGGCTCCGTGCCCGGCAAATACTCTGGCTATCCCCGCACCCGCTCCCCTGGACCCCCCGGTTATGATTGCGCTCCGTCCATCCAGCTTCCCCATGTCCAACTCCTTCATGCGATCTTGCACAGAACCGATGTTTGCGGCCCAGGTCACCCGCCGGATTCGGGGCCGCAACTTCTTGCCGCCCATACCGTTGGCAAGAAGCCGTTGGGGCGGTCGGAGCGTACTGCCGGTCCCCGGTGTCCGTCAATCGTCCGCGGCTCCGCGCAGCCCGGCACCAAGATAGGGAGGCAACGGACCCTGCGACGGCAACTGACGCGGCGGGGTGCGCCCGAACCTGGCTGACACAGAGGAATCGTCACGCCCCCAAGCAGTGCCGGGACCGACCACGCATCCCACCCACCCATCAGATGAGCCGCGAGTGGGCGATATGCGGGTGTGGGATCGTGAGCTGGCCTCCGAGCCTCCGCGCGGGCACTCCAAGATGTGGCTCTACATAGCGCTATTGCTCATGGGCTCCCTAGGGGTCGCCGCTGTGTTCGTGATGAGCAGGGAGACGGAGCTGCCCCGAGCAGATACAGCCTCGCCGGCGGTGCCAACGGCGACGGCCGCCTCAAAAGCGACGCCACCTGCCATAGCTGCCTCAGATTCGACACCAGTGGTGACAGCCTCCTCACGTAGGACGCCAGTGGCGATGGCAGAGCCCTCGGCAGCTCCCACGCCGACAGAGACACCCCCAGCCGCAGGCTCCTCTCTTCTCATTCTCCGTGGCCACAGCGAATGGGTGAGGTCCGTGGCCTTCTCCCCGGACGGGTCCACCCTCGCCAGCGGGAGCGCTGACACGACCATCAAGCTGTGGAACGTGGCCGCCGGCGAGGAGTCAAGCACTCTCGAGGGCCACATCCGCAACGTCTGGTCCGTGACCTTCGCTCCTGATGGGGCCACTCTTGCCACTGGGAGCAGCGATGGGACCATCAAGCTGTGGGACGTGGCCAACGGCAACGAGTTGATGACCCTCCGCGGACACGGCCTGGGCGTACGATCTGTTGCCTTCGGACCGCACGGAGAAACCCTGGCCAGTGGAAGCGAGGATGGTACCGTGAAGCTGTGGAGCGTGACTAGCGGCGAGGAGTTGCGGTCTTTCCGAGGGCACTATGAATCGGTGAATTCGGTGGCCTTCGCGCCAGATGGGGACACCGTGGTCAGTGGGAGCTATGACAATACCATCAGGCTGTGGGCGGTGGCCAGCGGGGAGCAGTTACGTACCCTCACTGGCCACGAGGGCTGGGTTCATTCGGTCGCCTTCTCCCCCAATGCCGCCACCCTCGCCAGCGGGAGCGTGGACAACACCGTCAAGTTGTGGGACGTGGCAAGTGGCGAAGAACTCCGAACCCTCCTCGGCCACACCGACGATGTCCTCTCCGTGGCCT
>CAYTEC010000033.1:0-20253 GCA_964436745.1 uncultured Dehalococcoidia bacterium
CGCCGACGCCCACGGCAACGCCCACGGTAACGCCCACGGCGACGCCGACGCCGACCGCGTCGCCCACGCCGACACCAAATCCCACGCCCCTGCCGACACCGGAGCCAACGGCTACCCAGACCCCACGTCCAACCGCCACGGCCACGCCGTCGCCGACGCCCCGCGCCTCCGCTGAACCGGCAATCGCCTGGCTCACCGCGCTCGTCCCACGGGTAGCGCAGGGAGAGGAGTTCTCGGTCGTCGTGGAGGTAGACCCCCAGGGCCGGGGCATCAGCGCGGGTCAGGTCGTCGTGCGGTTCCCGCCGGACGTGTTTTCGATGGTCTCGGCGAGCCCGGGCCGGCTTCTGGGCGACCGGCCACTGGTCGGCACGCGGCAGGTAGACGATGACGCGGGATTGCTGCGCCTGGCCGTCGCTCGCCAGGGGGCCACGTCGGTCCCTTCGGATTCGGGCGCCCTGGTGACGATTCGCTTCCTCGTGCGGCCGGACGTTCGACCCGCAACGTACTCGATCTCGGTGGACAGCATCGCGCTTTCCGACGAGGGCTTCGCGGACGTGCCCGTGGGCAGCCCCGACCCCTTGTCGATGCGCGTGGGAAGCCTGCTCCGCTCCGACTTGAACGGGGACAACGTCGTGGACTACCGCGACCTGGCCATCCTGGGCGCTGCCTACGGCGCCGCGCGGGGCGAGTCGGGCTACGACGCGGGGGCGGATCTGAACGGCGACGGCATGGTTGACTACCGCGACCTGGCGATCCTGGGATCGGAGTACGGCGATGGCGCTTAGACCGTGGATTGCGCCGCTGGTGGCCGTGCTGCTGGTAGTATCGGTCGCGGCGTGCACGTCACCCACCGACGAGCCAACCCGGACCGCTCCCACGCCGACCTCCGGTCCGGGGAGCAGCGGTGTCGTTGAGTCCTCCGTGCCGTTCGGGACCCCCACGCCGTCAGCGGAAGCCCGTGCGTTCCTATGGCCCGCGCACATAGACGCGCTGGCGGGCGTGCCGTTCGAAGTCGCGGTCTGGGTGAACCCCGGCGCCCACGGGGTGAGCTCCGGCGAGTTGACGGTGAGCTATCCGGCCGGCGCGTGCCAGGTCGAGTCCGTGGCCCCGGGGGCGCTGCTGGGAGCCGAGCCGCTGGTGGGCTTCCAGGAGATCGACAACGATGCCGGCACGACGCGGTTCGCCGCCGCCCGAATAGGACCCACCGAGACCCCATCGTCTCCGGGGCCGCTCGCCAGCCTACGCATGACGTGCGCGGAGGCCCTGGACGACCGCCTGGGCCTGGAGGCGGCGATCGCCGACGCGGGGTTCGAGGCGGCGCCCCTGGCGGGCGTGGAGGGCGCGGGCCTGACCGTGGCGGCGAGATGAAGCCGAGGGGCGGGGTGTCCGGCGGCGACACTGCGGCGAGCGACTTGTGCGGCTCACGCCGTGGTAGAGCCGGCCTGGAACCTGAAGGAGCGCGCGATTCCCTGCTCGGCGAACCAGGATGATACACGAGCCGCACGAATTGGCCCCGGCTATCGAGGCCTACTACGCTCTCGGGGGAGAGCGGCTCCGTTTGACCGCGGGCTCGGCACGCCTCGAGCTGCTGAGGACGCGTGACATCCTGGCCCGATACATGCCACCCTCCCCTTCCACGGTCCTGGATGTGGGAGGGGCAGCGGGGGCCTACGGGCTGCCCCTCGCGTCACAGGGCTACCGAGTCCACCTAGTCGACCCGGTTCCCCTCCACATCGCCCAGGCGAAGGCCGCGTCCCTTGCTCAACCCACCGCACCCCTGGCGAGTGCCACGGTCGGGGACGCCCGAAGCCTCGACTGGGGCGACGGCAGCGTTGACGCGGTCCTCCTGATGGGGCCGCTATATCATCTGACCGATCGCGGCGAGAGAACAGCAGCACTCGCGGAGGCCCGACGCGTGCTGCGTACCGGAGGGACAGTGATAGCGACCGTGGTTTCGCGCTTTGCTTCAACCATCGATGGGCTCCGCCACAACCGATTCGCAGAACCTGGATTCGAGGACATCCAGGAGCGAGATCTCATTGATGGCCAGCACCGGAATCCAGTCGGGATTCCCGACTGGTTCACGACTGCCTACCTGCACCGTCCAGAGGAGCTTCGGGCGGAGTTGGAGGAGGCCCAGCTCACCGTGGACGCCGTGGTGGGCGTAGAGGGACCGGGTTGGCTCCTCGGCGACTTGGACGATTGGCTGTCCGACCCGCAGCGCCGCGACAAGCTGCTGGCCGTCCTGCGACGGATTGAGGCGGAGCCCAGTATCATGGGCGTGAGCGCCCACCTGCTGGCGGTCGGTCATCGACGATAGCTCCGAGCCACCGACGCGTCGTGACCTTCGGGCGTTTGGGGGCGCCCAGGGCCACCGGGATCGCGGATCTGGCATGATCCCCCAAGGTCGCTGGCAAGGCCCGGCAATCGTCACTTCACAGAGCGCTGATCACAGATGGAGGGAAACATGCTCCTGGAGGGCAAGAACGCTCTCGTCACTGGGGGAAGCCGCGGGATCGGCTTTCAGGTCTGTAGGATTCTCCTGGAGAACGGGGCGCGGGTCCTGGCCGTCTCCAGGAACCCCGTCAGTTTAATGGGGGCTAGGGAGGCGCTGCCGGGCCTGCTCACCCTCGACGCGGACGTGTCCGTCGCCGCGGACAGCAACCGGCTGGCCGCTTGGGTCCAGGACACGTGGGGACGGCTGGACATCCTCGTCAACAACGCCGGTGTCTCCCCCCGGGGAGGCGCGGAGCTCACGACCCAGCGCGACGACGTGTTCGACGATACGTTTCGCACCAACGTCTTCGGCCCCTACTCCTGCACCAAGCGGCTGCTCCCGTCGCTCCTGGCGTCCGATGATCCCCGCGTGGTGAACGTGGGCTCCAGCATGGGCATCATGTCGCCAGACATGCGGGGGGTCTACAGCGTCTCCAAGGCGGCGCTCCATGCCCTGACGGTCGCCACGGCCAACGAGCTCCGGGGGAAGGTTGTGGTGAACGCACTGTGCCCCGGCTGGGTCCGGACCGACATGGCGCCCGACGCCCCCGGCGACCCCAGGTCGTCCGCGGAGGCGGCCCTGTGGCTGGTCACACAGCCCCGCGCCTTCACGGGCAAGGTGATACAGGGCAGGGCCGAGGTCACGTAGCGGCACCGGCGCGCGGCGGGACGACGGCGGAGGGGGCTCCCTACGCCAGGATGCGGTAGACACGAATCTGGTGGAGAATGTCCGGCTCGCCCTTCGGCAGCAGGTGCTCCGGCGTCGACGCCGACACAAGCTCCCACTTCCCGGACGCCACAAGCTCACGCTCCTTGGCCTCGTACCCGTTCGGGGCGAAGATGTCGGGCCGGATGGCAGCTTGACCTGAGGTCACCGAGTGCCAGGAGGTGGAATGCGCGCACCGCACTGACCACACTTCACGGCTGTGATTCTCCTCGGATTCTCAGAATCCTCGTACATGGGCGTTCTTAGACTCACTTCGTGAGGGCAGGTCCTGACCCGGGAGTCGCGGTTGGAAGCTTCTTCTGGCCTGTCCAGAATAGGTAGGAGGAAGGCAGCGCCCCCGACAAAGCCGACTAAGAACCCGATACCTGCACCCAATATTCCAACAGGGTCGTCGCCAGTCAGGAGATGAAGCAGGGCAAGAACCGGATCAATCCGTGTGCCCTCGGTTCCATGTGACGAACCTTCGGTGAGGGCCAGGCTCCAATCATAGAGAGTGTCCCCGATCAGCCAGAGGCTGCTGATGTCACTCCGTACCACGGTGCCGACAGCCCGGCCCACGAGGGTGCCAACGACGGCGGAGCCAAGAACGATGACCACGATCTTAGCCCCGCCACTGGGCGACGAATTCTTCATTACCTTGTGCCTGACAACACGCGCCTCGCCCAACGTCCAGCGGGACGAGCGGCCCTACGTCAGGATGCGGTAGACACGAATCTGGTGGAGGATGTCCGGCTCGCCCTTCGGCAGCAGGTGTTCCGGCGTCGACGCCGACACAAGCTCCCACTTCCCGGACGCCACAAGCTCGCGCTCCTTGGCCTCGTACCCGTTCGGGGCGAAGATGTCTGGCCGGATGGTAAGCACGAAGTAGCCTCCGGGCTTCACCATCCGCGCCACCTCGTCCCAGCCGTCGGCGGGGGCGTGGCCCACGCTGAACACACCCGTGGCGATGGCGGCGTCATAGGCGGCCGTCGGGTAGTCCAGCGGGTCGCCAAGCACGGCCTGCTTGAGGTCCCCGTAGGCGCCGGTCTTCCGTGCCTCCTCCAGCATCCCCTCCGACAGGTCGAAGCCATCGATCGCGCTGAATCCGCGTTTCGCCAGCTCGGCGGCGGCAAGGCCCGTGCCGCATCCCACGTCGACGACCCTCGCGGTGGACGCTACGTGCTGCGTGAACACCTCAACTCCACGGACGTGGCCGTTCCAGTCGAAGTCCGTCTCCAGGTCCGCGTCATAATCCTTCGCCCACTCGTCGTACCGCTTGGCGAGCTCCTCGTTGCTTCCCGACGCATAGACCCACTGGACCCGGTTCTGCTCCGTCATCTTACCCCCCTAGCAGGCACATAGAAGACTTGTTTCGACCATCCCCCTGCCCCCTTCCTGGCCAGGAAGGGGTGGAGATTGTATCTGGTCCTTCCCGTGGAAGGACTTCCAAAGGGGCTCCGCCCCTCTGGACTCCCTTTTCGCATCCCGCCGGGCGCTCGGGGGCTTGCCGCCATCGGCAACAGCGCGCGTCGGCTCCTCAGTCTCCCTGGTACTGAGCGTCGCGGCTCTCCTTGAACGCCCCCCAGCCCTGCTCGCGGAGCAGTCTCATGCGCTCTCGCGTGGCGTCGTCGGCGCCGCCGCTGGCCATCGCTTCGATCACCGGGTCGTCGCGGTACGCGAGCGCTTCGCGGAATCCCGCCAGCTCGTACGCCCGGTTCACCAGCGTCTTGTTGAGCCGCACCGTGCCCTGGGGCAGCGACGCGATCTTCCGCGCGACGGTCTCCGCCTCCTCCTGGAGACGTTCCACGGGCACGACCCGATTGGCCAGGCCGATGCGGACGGCCTCCTGGGCATCGATCTGCTCCCCAAGCAGGAGGACCTCCTTGGCCTTCTTCAGCCCCAGGAGGAAGGGAGCGATGAGGACGGGCGGGGCCGCGCCGTGCCGTATCTGGATCTCGCCGAAGCGGGCGTCCTCCGCGGCCAGAGTGATGTCGCACACCCCTGCCAGCTCGGAGCCCTGACCTACCGCGTGGCCACGGACTGCGGCGACAACGGGCTTGACCAGCGTCCATATCTTCATCTGGACGTCCATGGGGCTGGGGGCCGGATCGTCATCCGGGTAGAGGTGGGAATACATGTCCCCGCCAGCGGAGAACGCGCGGCCCGCGCCGGTGAGGATCACCGCGCTCACGTCATCGTCGCCCTCGGCCCGCTCAAACGCCGCCAGCAGCAGCCGCTGGACGTTCTTGTTCATGGCGTTGAGGATTGTTGGGCGGTTGATCGTGATGCGGGCGTAGCCGTCGGCCTTCTCGTACAGCACGTCGTCCGGGCCCGGGGGCGGGATCTCCATGCCATCGGGGGTCTTTCGTATCTCTACCATGGTTCGCACCTCACTGGCGGCGTTATGCTTGGTGGCTCGTCGAGTGGGGATGGGGCAGGGGCAGGAGGGCTGGCGCGCCGGCGCTGTCGGAGATATGGATCGGCGGCCGCGGCCAGCTACGAGGTCGCCGCCCGAGCCTTGCCGCGGACGGCGCGGTGACGCGCGTCGTTGGAGAGGATGAGCTTCCGCAGGCGGATGTTGCGGGGCGTGACCTCCAGCACCTCGTCGTCCGCGACGAAGTCCAGGGACTCCTCCAGGCTCATCTGCACTGCGGGCGTGAGCTTGACCGAGATGTCGGCCGTGGAGGATCGCACGTTGGTCATCTTCTTCTTCTTGCAGACGTTGACGGCCAGGTCGCTGTCCCGCGAGTGCGCTCCCACCACCATGCCCTCGTAGACGGACGTGCCGGGTTCGACGAAGGTCAGCCCTCGCTGCTGCGCGTTGTTCAGCCCATAGGTGGCCGCCACGCCGGTCTCGGAGGCGACCAGGGCGCCGGAGCGCGTGGACTTCACCTCTCCTCGCAGCGGCTCGTACTGAGTGAAGACGCTGTTCATCACGCCGTCCCCCCGCGTGGCCCGCAGGAAGAAGCTCCGAAAGCCGATGAGGCCGCGGGTTGGGATGGCGAACTCCAGGCGCATGCGCCCCTGCCCGTCGCCGCGCATGTCCATCATCTGCGCTCGGCGCGAGGCCAGGTTCTCCATCAGCTCGCCCACACTGTCCTCGCCCACGTCGAGCACCAGCAACTCGTACGGCTCCAGCCGTTCCCCGTCCTCCACCTTGACGATGGCCTCCGGCTTGGAGACCTGGAACTCGAAGCCCTCTCGCCGCATCGTCTCGATGAGGATGGCCAGGTGCAGCTCCCCCCGGCCCGAGACCAGGAATGTCTCGGAGGTGTCCGTGTCCTCGACTCGCAGGCCGACGTTGGTCTGGAGCTCGGCGGCAAGGCGCTCCCGGAGCTGCCGCGAGTTCATGTACCGCCCGTCCTGCCCGGCGAACGACGACGTGTTGACCCCGAAGGTCATCTGGACCGTGGGCTGGCCGATGTCGACGGCCGGTAGCGCCTCCGGCTGGCCGGCGGCCGCGATCGTGTCGCTGATCGCCACCTGCTCCAAGCCGGCCAGGGCGATGATCTCGCCCGCCTGCGCCTGGTCCACCGACCGCCGCGTGAGGCCCTCGAACACGAAGACTCTGGTGACCCGGTGCACGGTCACGCTGCCGTCCAGGGCGATGCGGGCCACCTGGTCGCCGACCGACACCTGGCCGCGGGCAATGCGTCCCACCGCGATCTGCCCCAGGTGGTTGTCATAGCTGAGCGCCGCGACCAGGAGCTGGAAACTCTCGTCTGCGTCGCCGGAGGGCGGCGGTATGTGCTCCAGGATGGCCTGGAGGAGGGGCGCCAGGCTATCGGGCTGGTCCTGCAGGTCGCTCAGGGCGTACCCGCCCCGGGCGGACGAGTAGAGGACGGGGTAATCCAGCTGCTCGGCGTCCGTCGCAAGCTCCAGGACCAGGTCCTGCACCATGATGGCCACTTCTTCCGGGCGGGCGAAGGGGCGGTCGATCTTGTTGATCACAACGATGGGCTTGAGCCGCCGGTTCAGCGCGTGCTGGAGGACGAACCGGGTCTGCGGCATCGGTCCGTCTACCGCGTCGATGACCAACAGGCATCCGTCGGCCATGCTCAGGACACGCTCCACCTCGCCGCTGAAGTCCGCGTGACCGGGCGTGTCTGTGATGTTGATCTTGACGTCGCCGTAGGGGATCGCCACGTTCTTCGCCAGGATCGTGATGCCCTTCTCCCGTTCCAGCTCATTGCTGTCCAGGATAAGGTCACCGACCTCTTGGTCCTTCCGAAGAATGTGGCTCTGCTTGAGCATGGCATCCACAAGCGTGGTCTTGCCATGGTCCACGTGGGCGATGATGGCGATGTTCCGGAGGTCCCGCCGCATGGTTACCGCTGCCGGGGCGAAAAAATTGGCCCCGCAGGGCCAGCGTGCCGTAACGATTATAGCATATTGGGAGCGGTTTCCGTTCGTGGCGAGTCCGAACCGCGAAACCGCTCCCGCCCTTCGACAGGCTCAGGGTGAGCGGACTGTCCACCCGTTCGTGGGGAGCTTGTAGAACCACGGATCCCAGGGCGGCCGTCGATCCTTCCCCGCCGGACGCGGTGGGCCCTTCGGTCCCCGAGGGGATCCTGGGCTGGCCTGGCCGACCTTCGGTCTGTCCCACCCGCCCGCCCGAACCATTCTTCCTGGGGGGTTCCCCCCCAGACCCCCTGGGCAGCGCGCCACCGCCCGGGGTAGCGAGCTTGCCGAATCACGTACACTAGCGCGGCCCTCGATCCTTCCCGGGGGGAAGGACTGGGCCGAACGGAGTACGCACCGGTCGTGGTGGTCCCTCCCGTTTGTGGTGAGCCCGCGGAACCACGACCGCCCTTCGACAAGCTCAGGGCGAACGGTCCTGATCGGATTGGCGGTGAGCCTGCCGAACCAGTTCGCGGAGGGCCGACATCGGCAACCCATCCCCAGAGTGGGTGCAGGGCTTGCCCTGCTGGGTGCGGGGCGCGCCCTGCCTTTGACGCTATTTGCGGCCTATGCTATCCTCGCGAACGGTGAAACGCCCTTCCCGATACTCCACGGAGCGCGCGACGTGACGGACCGCATCGGGGCGATCTTGGTGGCGGCCGGGGAGAGCAGCCGCATGGGGGGCCTGGACAAGGTCTTCGCTCCGCTGCTGGGAAAGCCCCTCGTGGCCCACTCCCTCGACGCACTCGCCGCCGTTCCGGGCCTCACCGACGCCGTGCTGGTGCTCTCGGCGGGCGCGCTCGACCGAGGCCGTCGGCTCTTGGCGGACGGGCCCTGGCCCGCTTCGTGGCGGGCCTGCGAGGGCGGTCCGCGACGACAGGACTCGGTGCGGCGTGGCCTGGAAGCGATGGGCGAAGTCGACTGGGTCGTCGTGCACGACGCCGCCCGTCCGTGCGCCGAGGCTGGGCTGGTGGCGGCGGTGCTCGACGCGGCGCGCGAGACCGGGGCCGCGGTCGCGGCTGTTCGTGTGACCGACACGATCAAAGTGGTCGATGCCGGGGGGACCGTGGTCGAGACGCTCGACCGCGAGCGGCTCTGGGCCGTCCAGACGCCCCAGGCCTTCCGCCGCGACCTCCTGGCGCGCGCCCACGCCGGCGGCGGAGCCGATGCCACGGACGACGCCGCGCTGGTGGAGCGGCTCGGCCACCCGGTCCGGGTGGCCCCCGGCGCCGCGAGCAACCTGAAGGTCACCACGCCCACCGACCTGGTTCTGGTGGAGGCGATCCTGCGGGCAGAGCGTGCCCTGCACCCAGGCGCCGGAGGGGCCACGAGCGCACCGCCGTAAGTGGATAGCCAAAGTCGGAAACAGCGTAAAGAAGACCATGTGACGGAGGGTTGCCCGTGCGGGTGGGGAGTGGATTCGACGCGCACCGCCTTGTGGAGGGGCGGCCGCTGGTCCTCGGCGGGGTCACCGTTCCCTTCACCCACGGCCTGCTGGGCCACAGCGACGGCGATGCGCTACTCCACGCGGTCATGGACGCCCTGCTGGGCGCCGCGGGCCTGGGAGACATGGGCCGGTATTTCCCAAGCTCAGATCCCCGGTACGCGGGCGCGGACAGTGGAGAGCTGCTCCGGGACGTGCGCGACCGGCTGCGTCGCTCCGGTTGGAGGCCTGGAAACGTGGATGCTACAATAGTCGCCGAACGGCCGGTCCTGAAGGACCATCTGGACGCGATGCGACAGAGCATCGCCGCCCTTCTCGAGCTACAGCCAGAGCGCGTCAACGTCAAAGCGAAGAGCACCGACGGGCTCGGGGCACTGGGGGCAGGGGAAGGGATCGCCGCCACGGCCGTGGCGCTCGTCGAGGAGTCGGAATGAGGCTGCACGATTCGCTAACCGCGCAGAAGCGGGACTTCCAGACCCTGGGTGACGAGGTTCGGCTCTACGTGTGCGGCGTGACCCCCTACGCCCCGGCCCACGTGGGCCACGCTATGAGCTACGTCTACTTCGATACCCTCCGCCGCTACCTTGCCTTCAGTGGCTACCGGGTCCGGCACGTCCAGAACTTCACTGACATCGACGACAAGATCATCGCCGCGGCGCAGCGCGAGGACATCTCCGTCGAAGCCCTGGCCGGCAGATACATCGAGGACTACCTGGGGGAGATGGACCGCCTCAACATCCTCCGCGCCGACGTTTACCCAAGGGCGACCGAGGAGGTCCCCCAGATCATCGAGATGATCGAGGGACTGGTTGCCGGCGGCCACGCCTACCCCTCCGGGGGAGACGTCTACTTCCGCGTGACGGGCTTCTCCGGCTACGGGAAGCTCAGCCACCGCACGCTGGACGGGATGGTCGCGGGGGCCAGGGTGGAGACGGGGGTCCTCAAGGAGCACCCCATGGACTTCACGCTGTGGAAGGGGGCGAAGCCCGACGAGCCGTCGTGGGAGAGCCCCTGGGGCGCCGGACGCCCCGGCTGGCACATCGAGTGCAGCGCCATGTCCCTCCGCTACCTGGGGTCCCAGCTGGACATCCACGGCGGCGGGCAGGATCTGGTGTTCCCCCACCACGAGAACGAGGTCGCTCAGAGCGAGGCCTTCACCGGGGAGGCCCCCTTCGTTAACTTCTGGCTTCACAACGGGCTCTTGCAGCTGGACGAGAGCAAGATGAGCAAGTCCCTGGGGAACCTGGTGACAGTGGCCGAAGCTCTCAGCCTGTTCAGCGCGGATGCCATACGGCTCTTCTTCCTCGGCTCGCACTACCGCGGCCCCCTGGCGTACACCGAGGACGGAGTCCGCTCCCAGGAGCGCGCCGTGGAGCGGCTGCGGCTTGCCGCCACGGCCCCCGACGCCGCGGCTCCCGAGGGCGAGGCCGCCGACCCCGCGCCGTTTCGGGAGCGGTTCATTGCCGCCCTGGACGACGACCTGAACACCCCCCAGGCGCTCGCCGCCCTCTTCGACCTGGCCCGCGACATCAACCGCGCCCGCGAGGCGTCTCGGCCCGTGGCCGATGCCCAGGCCACTCTGCGGGAGCTGGCGGGCGTACTGGGCCTCACGTTCACCACGTCCTCCGCGGAGGACGGACTGGCCGGTCCCCTGGTGGAAATGCTGGCGGAGGTGCGGGGGGAGCTCCGCGCCGCCAAGCAGTTCGCCCTGGCCGACCGGATCCGGGACCGCCTCCAGGAGCTTGGCGTGGCGCTGGAGGACTCCGCCCAGGGCACCACCTGGCGATTCCAACGATGACCTCGCCCATGGTCGCTGACCTGCGCCGCCTTCTGCCGCCCGACCGTACCTCCGACTCCCCCGAGGACTTGGAGCGCCACGCTACAGACGCGCTCGGACGTTACCGCGCCTTTCGGACCGAGGACACCCTCGAAGCGCTGCCCGGAGCCATTGTGCGGCCCCAGAGCACCGAGGAGACGGCCGCGGTCACCGCCTTCGCCACGGAGCGCGGCATTGCCGTCGTGCCGTTCGGCGCGGGGACGGGCGTCATGGGCGGCGCCATACCGGCGGTGGGCGGCATCGTGCTGGACCTGGGACGCCTGGACCAGATCGAAGACGTGGACGTGGAGGGCCGCCGCGCGACCGCGGGCGCAGGGGTGGTGCTGGAGGACCTGAACACGCGGCTTGCCGAGCATGGCCTGCTCCTGGGCCACGACCCTTGGAGCCGCCCCATCGCGACCGTAGGTGGGGCCATCTCCACCAACGGCATGGGGTATATGGCGGGCCAGTATGGGAGCATGGGCGAACAGGTGCTGGGGCTGGAGGTGGCGCTCGCCACTGGCGAGGTGGTCCGCTCGAAGGCCGTGCCCAAGGTGGCCGGACCGGACCTTGACGCCCTATTCATAGGCGCTGAAGGGACCATGGGGGTCATCACCAGGGCCACCGTGGAGGCGCACCCCATTCCCGAGCGTCGCGGCTTGCACGCCTACCGCTTTTCCGGCTTCCCGGCGGGGTTCCAGGCCGTCCAGGAGATGTACGCTATCGGCCTGCGCCCATCCCTCATCGACTTTGCGGAAGAGCTGTCGCTGGAGGCCCCATCCGATGACCCCGTCGTCGAGACTACCCTCTATCTGGGCTTCGAGGGCATAGAGGAGGTGGTGGTCGCCCAGGAGGCGCGAGCCGACCGGCTCTGCCGTCAGGCCGGGGGCGAGCCGCTGGACCCATCGGAGGCGGCTCACTTTTGGGAGACCCGGCATGCTTCGGCCGAACGATACAAGCGCGAGGTGCTAGGCAACCCCGCGGCGGTGCGGCGGCGCTCGACGTGGAGGATGGACTACCTCCACATGGCTGTGCCCGCTTCGCGGATGCTCGAGTACCATCGCTTCTGCGGAACGCTCCTGCGGGAACGCGGGATACCGGTGCGGGAGTGGTCGCTCTGGGGCCGCCCGGAGTATTTCTCGCTGCTCATCGCCGACCCCACCCCCGCCGACTCCGAGGACCGGCGGCTGATGGCGGAGGCCGTCGACGACTTGCTCATCGGCGCGCAGGACCTGGGCGGCTCGATCGAGTACTGCCACGGCGTGGGGCTGAAGCTCTCCCACCTGATGGAAAGGGAGCTGGGACCCGGCATGGAGGCCTTCCGTCGCGTCAAGCGCGCGCTCGACCCAAGCGGCATCCTGAACGCGGGGAAGTTGGGGGTTTAGCGTCGGCCGCGCGACGCCCAGGGGCGGCGGACCGATGGCCGGGCCGGACCGGAGGCGGAGATGTCCCGAGCGGCTTCGGCGGCGATGGCTCTCCTGGTGGTGGCGGTTCCGTTCCTGAGCGGCGGATCGCTCTGGTTCCTCACGACGACGCTCTTCACTGAGGCCACCCCGACGGCATACAAGGTGGGAGTGCCCGTGGGCCTGGTGGCGGCGCTCCTGGGGCTTCTGGCGTGGGTTCGGTGGTCGCGCCGAAGGGTCAGCGGCCAGGGCGGCTAGGCGCCCGATTCCCTCGGTCTCTACCCGGCGCTCTCCCGCACCCGCACGGCCGCGCCCCGCTCGACCCCCAGCAACTCCGCGGCGCTGCCCCCCGGGGCCGCGACCTCCACATAGCCGTGGCTTCCCACCACGGCCACCAACCTCCGGTGTGGATCGTACGCAGCGCTGAGGCCCGCGACCGTCTCGCCCGCGACCTCCACCGCGATGCCGCCTCGCGGCAAGCACTCGCCTGGGATGTTCGAGACCAGGTTGCCGAAGCGGTCCACGTACAACACCGCGCCGTGGAGGACTCCCGAGCGCTCCTCCATCCGTGGCATCACCAGCCGCTCCACCGACTCCACGCTCGGCCCCATCGACTCCGGGGGCACCCCCATCGAGAGGTGGGCCGCCACCGGCCCGAACACATCACGGCCGTGGAAGGTGTTGCTCACGGGCAGCCGCCAGAACGAGGGTTCCGTAAGTCGGTACGCCCGAGCCCAGGGCGGCAAGGGTGCTCGATACCGGTCCTCGAACGGCCTCCCCGTGGCCTCTCCGGAGTCGTCACCGAGCAGCAGGGTGAAAAGGCCGTTGTCGGGCCCCACGAAGGCGGCATCGGGGGTGACGAGGAGCAGGGGAACGCGCTCGCCGCCCACACCCGGGTCCACGACCGCTACGTGGATGGTCCCCGGCGGAAAGGTCCTGGCGACGCTCCACAGCAGGAACGCGCCCGAGGCTACGTCATGGGGCGGCACGTCGTGGGTGACGTCAACGATGGTGGCCGAGGGGTTGACCCCCAGGATCGCGCCCTTGACCTCCGCCGGGTAGCCGCCGACGCCCCCGAAGTCGGTCAGCAGGGTGATGACCCGGCCGGCCATCGGCTGCTAGAGGTTGGCGAAGCGGACGCTCAGGATGGAGATGAGCAAGAAGAGGACCACCAGCACTATGGTGAACCGGAACAGGAGAAGCTCCACGCCGGTCCGGACGCGAAACGAGCTCTGGCCCGATCCGAACATCCCCGAGCCCTCGCCCCGGATCTGGAGGAGGATGGTGGTGACCAGCAGGACCGACACCAGGATTTGGACGATGTGCATGTACGTTTGCATTGAGTAGCCTCTGTTAGTCGCTGAATCGCGGCGCTGCACAAGCTGGGTCAGCTTGGACGCGCAGCGCTGCGTATCTACAAAGGTACGGTCCAGCACCCCCGCCCGTCAAGCGGCCAGGGGCCACGGCGGTTTGGCGGAGGGCGAGGAGCGGCGTCAAGAGCCCGACTCCCAACGAGCCTGGCGGCGCGACGCGCGGTAGGCCGACATCTCTGCCCGAGCTTCGCCGGCGTGCTGCGCGATAACGAGTGTCTGAGCCCGCAAGTCATTCGCGGGGGTGCCTCTGCGAGCGACATCATGAACCTCCGCATCGTGACAGCTACGGTGCTCAGGGCAGTCCTGTGCGCTCCTTTGCCCCCTATTTCCACTACCCCGGCCGCCAGCCGCCCGCCGACACTCGAGGTTTCGTTGATCGGAACTATTCTTGCGTTGGAGTCCCGCTCGTTGGCAATGCTGGTCGCGAGCTCCACCAGACGTCCGGGGTCCTGGTAGAGCGCCTCGAACGGCCGCGCGTCTTCCGCCTCCAGGAGCTCTTCCTCGCGTTCCTGCTTTGCCCGCTCGTGTCGCCGCTCCTCCCGCCGGTCTTCGCGTTCCCCCTGAGCCCGCGCTATCAGCAACGCGCCCACGACTCCGAAGAGCGTCCCAAGCAGGGCACCAACCACACCCCAGATCGCGGCATCCATCAGGCGGCCACCTCCCGCGCCAGCAGCCGAGACGTCACGATCCGGACTCCCGACGGGCTTGGCGCCGGGCGATGCGGAAGTCCGACAGCAAGCGACGGACCTTGCCGGTATTCACTGAACCCTGCGCCATATCACGCGACAGCTGACTGAACCCCTCCTTGGCTTCATCAGACTCCTGGGTTCCTCCCTCTCGGAACGTCTTCATTCGCTCCTTGAGCCCCTCAAGCACACGGCCTGAGTCCGCAAAGGCGTCACGAAGCCCCTGCGGTGCCTCCAGGGCAACGAGCGCCGACAACGCCAACGCCGCCGCCGTACTTAGTGTCGCTGCGTGTGCGTCGCGCCGTTCAGCGGGGGCGAAAAGAACCACGGGAGTTTCGTCCATCAGGTCGAGTGAGCGAGTCACCATGTCGAATAGCCCTGTATCCTCGACATCGCGCAGATGTCTCTTCTCTCGACGCAGGGCGAATTGGTCCTGGACCCAAGGGGAGAACACCGAGGCAATCACCGCGGCCAGGAGTGTGCCAGCGATGCCGACGACGGCGACGATGCCCGTCTCTGTCACGCTGCCGCCTCCCGCGCCAAGTCCGCCAGGGGGATGGAGGGTGGAGAACTGGGCCAGGCATCGCCTGGCATTTCTACGAACGTATGGAGGCGGGGGGATACCGAACGGCGTAGCTTCGGAGAAAAGAAGGAGCCTCTGTTTGTGTGCGGCCGCGTCGCTCGCGGCCCGTTGGTTACGCCCTGCGGGCCTCCAGGCGCTCCGCCAAAAGCCGGTTCACGAGCGCCGGGTCCGCCTTGCCTCGGCTGATCTTCATCACCTGGCCGACCAGGAACCGGATGGCCGTCTCCTTGCCGCCAAGGTAGTCCTGGACCGCGGCCTCGTTGGCGGAGATCGCCTCCTCCACTGCCGGCAGCACCGCGTCCGCGTCCGTGAGCTGAGTCATCCCCCGCGCCTCGACGATCTTGCCGGGCTCGACGCCGGTCTTGAACATCTCCTCGAAGACGTCCCTGGCCTGCGTCGAGCTGATGGTGCGCGCGTCCACGAGCCCGATAAGCTCCACGAGCGCAGACGGGGCGATCGGCGCGTCCGCGATCGATGTCCCCGATTCGTTCAGCAGCCGGTTCATCTCGCCGTTCAGCCAGTTGGCAACCGACTTCGCTGCCCGGGCGCGGGGTTCCCCCTCCAGCGGCCGCTGGCCCACGGTCTTCTCGAAGTAGTCGGCGGTGGGCTTGGTGGCCGTGAGGAGCGAGGCGTCGTAGACGGAGAGGCCGTACTCGGCGGCGAACCGCTCGCGGCGGGCGTCCGGGAGCTCCGGGAGCGCCTCGCGGACCTTGTCCACCCACGCGCGGGAGATCAGCAGGGGCGGCAGGTCCGGCTCGGGGAAGTAGCGGTAGTCGTGGGCGAACTCTTTGGAGCGTTGAGAGACGGTGACGCCCCGCTCCTCCACCCAGCCTCGGGTCTCCTGGCCGATCCTGTCGCCCTGGTCCAAGACCCGCGTCTGGCGCTCGATCTCGAACTGGAGGGCTCGGTGGACGGCCCGGAAGCTGTTCATGTTCTTGACTTCCACCTTCGCGCCCAGGGCCTCGGCGCCTACGGGCCGGAGCGAGACGTTGGCGTCGCACCGGAAGCTGCCCTGCTCCATGTCGCACGTGCTGACGCCCAGGTACTGGAGGATGGTGCGGAGCTTCATCAGGTACTGCCGGGCCTCATCCGGGGTACGCAGGTCCGGCTCTCCGACGACCTCCATCAGCGGGACGCCGGAGCGGTTCACATCGACCAGCGAATAGCCGCCGCCCGTGCCGTCCCGGACGTGCTGTAGCTTGGCGACGTCCTCCTCCAGGTGGGCGCGCGTGATGCCCGCCCGTCGCTCAACGCCGTCCGTCTCCAGGGTCATCCAGCCGCCGTGGGCGATGGGGTGGTCGAACTGGGATATCTGGTAGCCTTTCATCAGGTCGGGGTAGGCGTAGTTCTTCCGGTCGAACTGGGCGTAGTCGGCGATGGCACAGTTGAGGGCCAGGCCCGTCATGATGACGAACTCCACGGCCCGCTCGTTGATGACGGGGAGGGTGCCGGGCATGGCGAGGCAGACGGGGCAGACGCGGGAGTTTGGGGAGGCGGCCTGATAGTCGGCGGCACAGGAGCAGAACATCTTGCTCCGAGTGAGGAGCTGCGCGTGCACCTCCAGGCCTATGACCACTTCCCATTCCATACGACCGCGCGACCCCCTTCCGGCGTCAAACGTGGGACCATTGTAGCGCCGACGCGCGGGGACGGGCAAGGAAGGGCAGGGCGTGCCCTGCACACAGGCTGGGGAGGGGCTGCCGGCGCCACCCACTCCAGGTTTGTCCGAGCAGGGCGCCGCCCCCCTTCGGGCGGGCCTGGTTCGACAAGCATGTCCTGAGCGAAGCCGGAGGGCTCACCCCGAAGGGGCAAGGTGGCATCACCCCGACGGGCGCTGGTGCGCTTCCCGGGGGTCTGGGGGGGAACCCCCCAGGAAGAATGGTTGGGGCGGTCGGGTGGGACAGAGCGAACATCGGCCCGGGCAGCCCAGGATCGCCGGGTGCCCGAACAGTCCAGCGCTTCCGGCGGAGAAGGAGCGAGGGTGGGCGTGGTTCGACAAGCTCACCACGAACGGGGTGGGCTCACCACGAACAGGCAGGGCGTGCCCTGCACCCAGGCTGGGGACGGGTTGCCACCACGAGCGGTGGCTCCCCCCGCAGCTACTCACCCCAAGGCTTCCGCCAGCCGGTCCACCTGGTCCAGCTCTGGGATGGTGGGGAGGAACACAAGCTCGTCCGTGCCGATCTCCTCGAACGCCCGAACCGTGGCGCGCACGCCCTCGGGCGAAGTTGGCATCCCCTGCGCCAGCCGGTCGCCGAGACGCTCGCCATAGTAGCTAAGAATCGCCGGCGTTCCCCGCTCCCCGGCCTCCGGTCCCAGCGCGAAGTAGAGGACGGCGGCAAGCCGAGGCTTGCCCGCGCGGCTCCCGGAGGCCCACGCTTCTTCGGCGGCGCGGAAGGTCGTGTTCGCTCGTTCCGGACCGCCGGCCCCCGCGATGTAGCCCTCGCCCCAACGTGCCACCCTCGCGATCGCGGCCGGCGCGCCTCCGCCGATGAGCACCTCGGGGCCGCCCGCTCGCACGGGGGCCGGGCCAACGGGCCCTGTGTCGTCATCGACGCGCTCGCCGCTCCACACCCGCTGCATGAGCGCCAGCTGCTCCTCGAACCTCCGCCCGCGGGTGTGGAACGAGGCGGGCGCCGCGCGGAAGTCGTCCTCTCGCCCACCAACCCCAAAGCCCAGGGTCAGGCGGCCTTCCGAGAGCGCGTCCAGGGTTGCTGACTGCTTGGCCAGGATCCCGGCGTTTCGCAGCGGCGCCAGGAGAACGCCGGTCAGAAGCCGCGCTCTCGAAGTCACGGCCGCCGCCGCGGCGAGCGTGATCAGGGGGTCGTAGTTGCCGTAGACGACCCTGTCGATGATGCCCAGGCTTGAGAAGGCGCCGCCATCGGCGCGGCGCGCCCACTCCACGACGACCCCCCCGCTCACCCCGGGGATGCTGGCTGGGAGTCCTATGCCGACTTTCATGCACACCTCTTGGCGGGACCGCCCCGCGCGCCGGGATTGTACCGGGGTGGCCGTCACACCGCAAGCGAGCGCTCCTGGATGTCACGGAGCGTCACCAAACGGCCACCCAAGCGCCACCGGACCTCGCCTGACAATTCACCATTCCTACTGTACGGTGGGTGGGTGAAACATCCTTAGGGCCGCGCACCGCCGCCTTAGGGACCAAGTGGCGACAAGGACTGGAAATCGATATGGACACTCCTCCCAACGCCAACCCACGGAAAGCCCTGTTGCGAACGGCACTGGCTCCTTGACGCCCCTCTCTCCGGCTGTTCACGCAGGTCCTAGGTCCCATGGCCGTGGCGCTCGCTTGCGCCGTCCCCGTGGCCATAATCGCGACCGGGCAGGTCCTATCCGCGGCCGCCTTTGCCGGGTACATTGCGCTGCCCGTGGTCGGAACGGCGGCGGGCCTCCTGGTAGTGACAACCTGGGTCCGCCTGGCTCCCGCTCGATTCTTTGACTCCTGGTCGCTGGGCGTGGCAATGGCAGCGTCGTACCTCCCACACCTGGCGGGCGTGGTAGTCGCGGTGTCCGCAGGGGTTGCCCTGATGACGGCGCTGCCGGACCGGCTTCAGCCGATGTCCTAGGGCTCGGCCCAGGGAGCGAACGTCTCCGGCGCCACGCTCATGGCGGTCTTTGCTTGGGCGACCGGCATCTGGGGGCTGGCGGCCTGGCTTGCGAACCGGATCTCGGCGCTGCGGGAGCGCGAGGCGGCATATCGTGCCGAGTCGGTGGCCCGTCTCGAGGAGCTGGAGGAGCCCCGACAGCGGATCGTGGGCGCTCAAGAATCTCTGCGCAAGGCGACGGCCGAGGCATTGCACGGGCCCGTCCAAAATCGGCTGCTCCTGGCCTCGCGCCGGCTCGCGCAGGCTGCGGGCGGGGCGCAAGGAGATGCCGCTCCGGCCGTTCAGCAGGCCCGAGCGCTGATCGACGGCGTTATCAGCATGGACCTCCGGTCGGTGATTCGGCAGCTCCACCCCTCGGTGATCCGCCTGAGCACCGCGACGGCTCTCCGCTCGCTCGTGGAGCGCTACTCGGGGGAGCTTGAGGTTGGGATAAAGGTCGATCCCTCGATCGAAGAAGCGGAGCGCGCGGGTGTGGCGAGCCTGCCGGAGCCAGTGCGACTGACCCCGTACCGAGTGGCGGAGGATGCCCTTAACAACGTACTGAAACATGCCGCAACCACCAAGGCCTCGGTGTGGCTGGGGATGCCGACGGCTGACGGCCTGATTCTGACGGTCGAGGACAATGGGCGGGGGTTCGACGTGGAGGGCGCGCAGCTTGGGATGGGGATACTATCGATGCGCGACTACTGCGGGTCCCAAGGAGGCGCGCTGGCCGTCGAAAGCGAAATCAACCGAGGCGGCCTTTCTTGTGCTCCTCGTGGGACTCTGCTATCGTTGCCCGCGGCGTCGGGCGGAGATTGAAGTCAGCGCCCTGAGACGTACCGAAGATGGAGGGAAGCCGTGCAGAGCAGCGATTTGGCGAGCATCCTGCGAAAGGACCGAGCCGAGTTTGACCGGATTAGGGAGCGGGACCCGAGAGCCGAGATCGACCTCAACGGGGCCGATCTGTCTGGTTGCGACCTCAAGGGGGTTGCTTTGGGGAGGGCCAATCTGGAGAATGCCTCCCTCCGAGGTGCCGACTGCACCGGCGCCATCCTCTTTGGCGCGAACCTCACCGGAGCCGACCTTCGGGAGGCTAAGCTGGATGGGGTAAACCTCCACCAGGCGAAGCTGGAGGGGGCGAACCTGGAGGGCGTCACACTTGGGGACATCGAGCGGCCCACCCGCTTCTGTCTCCACATCGCATCGTTCCGAGGGACGCGCTGGAGCCGCGACGAGCTGGAGACCATGCTGGGAATCCTGAACCAGAACGCCGGCTGGGAGATCAGGTACGAGCTCGTGTCGAAGGGGGCGCCAGCCCCGTAGCCGCGGCGGCCCTGAACGCCACTGGGCGCTGGGAGCGAGTGGGCTCGGGTTGGGACTCTCGTGCCTCTCCCGCCATCGTGTGTGGCTGTCGCGGGCATCGAGGGATGGCTGGGTCCCGCCCAGGTCCGGGCGGTCGCCGTCGTCCACTTCACCCGCGGCGGGCCTGACCTCAGCGAACGCAGCTACGTTCCCACTGCGATGCTCGAGGCGGTTGGGGATCGCCGGGCTGACGGCGGTGGCGGATCCGCGCCGACACGGGGCCGACACGACCGGGTACGGGCGGCGAGGCGTGGGGGGTCTCCGGAGGGCGATGAGACGAAGCTCGGTTCCGCGAGTGTGATAGAGAGGGTCTAGTGGTCGGGGCGAGTGGATTTGAACCACCGACCCCCTGCACCCCATGCAGGTGCGCTTCCG
>CAYTEC010000034.1:0-20130 GCA_964436745.1 uncultured Dehalococcoidia bacterium
GCCGAGACGCAGCTATCGGCGGTCTGCGCGGTGCGAGCCATCCGCAGCGTGGTCGCCTACAGCCGGACGGCGGAGCGCCGCGATGCCTTCTGCAGCCGGATGAGCGAGGCGCTGGGAATTCCGGTGGTCTCCTGCGACTCGGCGCGCGAGGCCATCGAGGGGAAGGACATCGCCATCGCCATCACGAACGTCCGGACCCTTGAGCCGGTGCTCTTGGGAGAGTGGGTCGCGCCGGGCGCGCTCATCATCGCCGCCGGCGCCAACTCGCTGAGTCGCCGAGAGCTTGACGACGACGCCGTCGCGCGCAGCGCCGTGGTGGCTGCGGACGCACGGGACCAGGCCAAGCTGGAGTGCGCGGACCTGGTGGTGCCCATCGCCCGTGGCCTGCTCAACTGGGAGAGAGTGTGGGAGCTGGGCCAGATAGTGACCGCGCAGGTGCCCGGCAGGACTTCACCTAACGACGTCACCCTGTTCGAGTCGCAGGGCATTGCGCTGGAGGACGTCGCGGCGGCGGCCCATGTGTTCGAGCAGGCCCAGGCCGAGGGGGTGGGAGAGCCGCTGCCGTTCTAGCCTGGTGGGGTAGGCGTACACCATCGAGCAGGCCGGCCGCGCTCCGCGGTGGCGCGGATGCTGCAGGGCGACGTGGGAGTGGGGGCGCCCACGACCCCCGGTACTTTGCTTGATGTCGTGCGCTTGCGCCAGGCCGGGCGGTGGAGGAGGTGGGCCTTCTGCCGGCGTATTCAGATCGGCTCGAAGACTCGAGTTTAGTCCGGATCGGAATATCCGATGTATTCTGCGCCCCTGAGGAGTGCGGAAGAGGCTGATGTATGCGGATCAGGCGTGCGAACCAGGCCGACCTCGTAGCGATCACGGGAATCTACAATGAGGCCGTGCTGAACACCACCGCGACGTTCGACACCGAGCCCAAGACCCTGGTTGAGCAGGAAGAGTGGTTCCGACAACACGCCGAGCCCCCGTTCTTGGTCCTGGTGGCTGAGGAGGATGGGATCGTCGTGGGCTGGGCCTCACTTGGCCCCTGGTCCGACCGGCGCGCCTATGCTGAGACGGCGCAGTGCTCCGTCTATGTGCATGGGGATTGTCGGGGCAAAGGGATCGGGAAAGCCCTGCTCCAAGACCTCCTTGCGGCGGCAAAAGAAGCAGGGCTGCACACGGTCATCGGTTCAATCGCGGAGGGAAACGAAGCTAGCATGAGGCTTGTCGTCTCGCTGGGGTTCGACCATTTGGGCACGATGCGGGAGGTCGGCTTCAAGTTCGGCAAGCGCTTGGATGTCCTCATGGTCCAGCGCATCTTGTGATATGGCATCACGCCGTCGTCGCCGGCCCCTACAGCCCCTTGTAGTTGACCACCTGGCGCAGCGTGTGCTGTATCGTCACAAGGTCCTTCTGGGCCTCCATCACCGCGTCAATGTCCTTGTACGCCGACGGGTGCTCGTCCAGCAAGCTCTTCGCGTCGGCGTTCCACGCCTTGCCCTCCATGGCCTCGACCAGGGATTCCTGGGACAGCTGTCGCCTGGCCTGCCCCCGGGACATGCGGCGCCCCGCCCCGTGCGAGGCCGAGGTGTAGGACAGGGGCTCGCCCAGCCCCTCGACGATGTAGGACCGTGTGCCCATGCTCCCAGGGATGACGCCGGCGTCGCCCCGCAGCGCTCGGATCGCCCCCTTCCTCGTGACCCAGAGCAGCCTTCCGTCATGCTCTTCCTGGACGGCGAAGTTGTGGTGGCAGTTGATGGACCGCACCACCTGGCCTTTGCCGACGAACTCGAAGAAGTCCCCCTAGGCGGCCGTCATCATCAGTCCTCGGTTCACGGCCGCGTAGTCCTGGGACCAGAGCATGTCCTGAACGTATGCCCGGAACTCCGGGGTGCCATCCAGGAAGTACGCCAGGTCCGGGTCCTCGACCGCCTGTTCCTGGGCCTTGGCTAGCTTGATGTGCTCCGACGCAAGCCGGTTGCCGACGCCGCGCGATCCCGAGTGCAGGACCAGCCATACCCTGTCCTCTTCGTCCAGGCAGACCTCCAGGAAGTGGTTCCCTGAGCCCAGCGTTCCAAGCTGCGTGTACGCCCTGTTGGCCAGGGCATCGTCCATGCCGTTGGGGTTGGGGTTCGCCTCCATCCACCTCCGCGCCTGGGCGTCGACGGCCTGGTTAGCTCGTCCCCCGCTGGTTACGTCTCGCCCACGACCGACGCCCGCCGGGACGGCCCGGCCGAAGATGCCGACGAGTGGATCCAGGGTATCCGGCAGGTCGGACGCCACCAGGTCTGTTTCAGCCGCCACCATGCCGCACCCGATGTCCACGCCCACCGCCGCGGGGATGATCGCGTTTTCGGTGACGATGACCGAGCCTATCGTAGCGCCTATGCCGATGTGGGCGTCCGGCATGAGCGCAAGCGGCCCGGCAACCACGGGGCTCCGAGCCGCGCGCTCTGCCTGCTCAATGGTGTTGTCATCGATGCCGTCGCGCCCCCAGACTCGAATATCCATCACGCCTCCTCCTCCGCTGCGACGTTCGCGGCAATGTCACGGTAGATTTGGTGGGGGTCCTCGGAGAATCCCACACTCTTTGCGGTGGGTATCCCGCACACGCCAGGGCTGCCCAAGGCCCGGACTTATTCTACCGGATGGGGGACCAGCGGCCCATGTTTCGCTGCGCCACTCATGCCGCGCGTCGCGGAGGGCTGTCGCAACTGCCGCCGCATCGGACGCCCGGACCGTCGATTGCGGGCGCCGGCCCCTCGCTACGCCTTCTGGACCGGATGGCGCGGGGGCCGCGCGAACAGGGTGAAGGGTATGGCCAGTGCGGCCGCGGCCATCAGGACGTAGATGGACAGAACGTACGATTGCGTCTGGTCGAATACGAAGCCCATGAGCACCGGGGCAATGACGCCGCCCACCACCGTGCCGCTCTGCGTCAGCCCCTGGAGCGTCCCGAAGTTCCGCGTGCCAAAGAAGGTGCTGATGAGGACCCCACGCGCTGGCATCATCCCACCAAAGGCGGTCCCGAAGAGCAGGGCGAACGGCACGACATGCCAGTAGGCCGTGATGTTCGCCAGGATGAGGAACGCCAGGGCCTGGCATGCCAGGAGCCCAGCGAGCACCGCGCGCTGGTTCAGGAGATCCATGGCCAGACCTCCTCCCAGGCGGCCAAAGACGCTGAGGGCCGTGAACATGGCCAGCACCGATGCCGCCTCGTTCCTTGTGAAGCCGATGCTCTCAAAGTACGGGATCTGGTGGACGGCCATCCCATTCACCCCCATGGTCTGGGCGGCGAACACCAGCGTCAGCATCCAGAAGGCCGGAGTCCGGAGGGCCTGGCCGACCGTCATGCTTTCCGATTCCTGGGCGCCCCCCTGGGAGCCTGACGGTCCCGTGGTAGGCGCGTCGCCCGGCGGCCCGTCGGCAGGCGGCGGGTCTCCGTCTGGGCGGTACCCATATTGCTCCGGCTTCGCGCGAAAGAGCAGCGTCAATGGGAGGCAGACGACCCAGGTTGCCAACCCGAGCACGACAAAGGCGCTCCGCCATTCCAGGGAGTCTATGAGCCAGACAACTATGAAGACCATCGGGCCGGCGGCGGCGGCTCCGCTGGACATAACTCCCAGCGCACGACCCCGCTTCCTGCGGAACCATTGGACGACTGTCCAGGTGCGGGGAATTCCCATCGCGGTGCCGAAGCCGACGGAGATCAACAGAACCAGGGCATAGAACATCCACACGGCCTGAAGATAGCTCATGGCAATCATGCCGAGGCCGGCGATAATGATTCCCGGGAACATCAGCCTTCGCGGCCCAATGCGGTCCACAAGGAAGCCCATGATCGGCGAGATCACGGATCCCTCCAGACGCTGGAGGGAGAACGCGCCCGACACCAGCACGCGACTCCAGCCGAACGTCTGGACGATGGGCGTGAAGAAGATCTGCATGCCGTAGAACCACGCCAGGGCAAACCATAGCTGGATGATCATTCCAGCCGTCACGATGTACCAGCCGAAGAATATCGGTCCGGATCGTGCGCGTGGCTCTTGCGTCCGGTCGCGGGCCTCCGCCATTCCCCCACCTCGGCTGTCTACGTGGCCACCGCCAAGCGCCGCCCATCCCTATCGGATCGCGAGCTGCCTTCGTCGTGGAACCTGGCGGCCTACTGGTCTCGCTCAAGTCGGTTGTATCGGTAGAAGGAGAAGGTTATGTACCCGAAGTAGTAGGCGTTGATCGCCGCCAGGTCCTCTTCGCTATCCGTTTCCATGATGATGACGCCTGGCGGCCGCCCCTGGGCTGGGTTGGCCCCCGTGCCGAACCCAACCGGCGTGTACGATGCGGTAAGCTCCACGCCGCGCGATTCCAAGAAGGCTGGGAATCCTTATAGCTTCTCTTGGAATCGCTCCGACCACTGAGGGCCGGCCCCGGATTCCGATTGCCATTCCCCCGAAACGACCTTCTCTCTTCCCGAGCGAACGAACTCCTCCGTGAAATGTTGGAACCCGATGTACATGGCCAACGTGCGCTTCTCCTTTCTCCTTGGCGTCTGGGTTGTCCCCCTGCCCCCACCCGTGGATGCAGTCGATTCACAGTGTCCGGCTCGGGCCTCTCCGGGACATCCGGCCGCGCCCGCTTGAAGGCGCCAGCCACCGGAAACGCGAGAGCCTTCCGCCGCGACGCTCCCGAGAGTGCCCGGAGGGGCACACCGACTCCCTTCGCCGCGGCTCGGCGCCGCCCGAAGGTGGAGGGAGGATGTTGGCCCTCCACCTTCGCGGAACCCTGTGGACCGCTCGCAGTCCAGACACCGATCCCGGCTCGCGACGCCTGCGGGCGGTCCGACCGCCTGGCCACCGAGCGCGCGGCGTATCAGGAGCCGGTCAGCGTCTTCTCGCACTCGGCCAGCTCGGCCAAGTGCTCCCTGGCGCCTCGGGCCAGGAAGCCCGTCACCGCCGTGGCGCAGTAGAGGAAGCCCTGTCCGCGATAGCGCTGGTACTGCTCAACGTTCCCGACGATGGTGCCGGCCACCTTGCCCGAATCGATGACCTGCTTGCCCAGCCGTTCGATGACCGAGATCACCTCTGGGTGGGAAGTCTCGCCGGGGTGGCCCAGGGCCATCGAAAGGTCCGTGGGGCCGAAGAAGATGATGTCCACACCGGGCACCGCGTTGATCTCCGCGAAGTTGTCGATGGCTTCTTGCGTCTCGATCTGGATGCAGACCAGGCCCTCTTCATTCCACTGCCGGCTGAACTCCCCCAGCGGGATGCGTCCGTAGGCGGCAAGGCGAGGTCCCGCCATGCCACGCTTGCCGACGGGCGGGTACTTCACAGACGCGACCACGTTCAGGGCGTCCTGGGCCGTGTTGACCAGCGGCACCTGCACGCCCTCGCTGCCGGCGTCCAGGTACTTGAGGATGTGCTGCTGGCTGTTCTCGCCGATGCGGGTCATGGCGGTCATGCCGAAGAGCTGGGAGGCCCGGTAGATCCCCTCCGCCGATTCCGGGGTCATTGGGCTGTGCTCGCAGTCCACGATGATGAAGTCCAGCCCTATGACCCCCAGCATCTCTGCCACGTTGGCCGATACGTTGCTGAAAAAGGCTCCGATGGCTGGCTTGCCCTGCCGGAACTTCTCTCTGAGCGCGTTCTTGTATGGCATCGTCTCTCCTTCAGCCCAGTGTCATCTCAAGCGGCTGGCGGGCCTAGCCGCGCGTTCCGGCGCGACTCCCCCACGGCTAGTAGCCCGGAGAGCGCCCGCCGTCGCGGATTCTACGCCCATCGTCATCCCCTGGGTAGACTCCCTGGACACGCGGTGCATGCAGCCCGTCACTCGGCCGTCGGGGTACCGAATGAAAGGACACCCACCCGCCCACCAGGAATGGTACCCGCGTCGGCCCGTCGCGATGGCTACGCTGCGGTCCTTCGTGTCTGGTCGTTGGTGGGGCTGGCGCCTGGAGCCACGGGAGCCCTGGGCGCCAGAAGTCCGGACTCGCGCCCGAGACGAGAAGAACTGACCGGGATTTCAGGGCGATGCATACCGCCGCCATTCAGTCTGGCAAGCAGTCAGGCCCTAGGGCCGAATGGAGCGGGAGCGCCCAGAATGTCGGCCCGATCCCGGCGGCTCGACCACTTGACGTCGTAGGTGGACGGCGGCAGATCGTAGAACCAGTGCCTACCGTCCTCAGTCTTCGAGCTGAAGACGCCATCGCCATCGAGATCGAGTCCAGCGGTCACGATCTCGTCGAGGTTCCGCGGCGGCGTGCCTACTCGCGCGTCAGGCGAAGGCTGACGATGTTGTGGCGGTCGGGGCACTCGACCTCTTTGACATTCGCGTCTGCGCCCCACGGCCAGGTGCCCCCGAACTGGAGCATCTGAAGGTCCGGAAACATCTCGTGGTACAGGAACCCGCAGACGCCGGCTGTGTTGTGACAGCTAACTTCGAAGCTGTCTCCCACCTTGTGACCCCACCCGCAGCTGCCTTTGATGCCGACGATCTCTCCGGTGATCTTGTGGCCGATTCGGCGTTCCTGGGACACGTGCCACCTCCATTTCGCTCTCGACCCGACGCTTGCCATGTCGGACTGTCCGAACCCTGTCAACGAGCCAGGCTCTTCGGTGACGAGGATAGTATCACTCGCGAACGCCGTCAACCGCGCGATCAGTCTCACATGGCTTGCTCGCGTCCCCTTTCCACCCCAGGTCCCACATTGCCCGCGGGCCAGTTTCCTTGGGGCAAGTCGATCCTTCCACGGCCAACGCGGGCAGCTTGGATCGTGTAACTGCGGCCTCCGTGGGCGCCACGTCCCCATTCGCATCGTTCGCGACCGACGTGGAATCTACGCGGCAGTGGTGGCGGGGCCGCTTGCATTCGGCACACGAGCCGGTTACGCTGCCGGGCGTCTCGGGCGGCGGCAGAGGAGGGGACCCGGCAGGCCACGGAAGCGACCGGCGGGCTAGCCAGGCGGGACGCCCCGATGCCCGGCCCCTCCCGACCGAACGGGGGGATTGTCCCTCAGCGTCCCTCGGCGCGGCGGCCGGGCGATCGGATTGAGGCGCGGCCAACGAGACCGTCCAGGGCCGTCGGCGGAGACCACGGATGAGCACGGAGGGGTGAGACCGTGAGCGACAAGAGGATCGGCATCGTAGCGGCCGGCGAGGACGCCAGAGCCACCATCGATCGCATTGTTGAGCTGGAGCAGGCCGGGGTGCATGCCGCCTGGCTTGCGGGCGGAGGCCCTGATTCTCTCTCCGTGTTCGCTGCCGCCGCGGTCCTGACCGAGCGGATCATGCTTGGCACCTGCATTACGCCCACCTGGCCCCGCCATCCGATCGTGGCGGTCCAGCAGATCCAGGCCATAGCCAACCTGGCCCCCGGCCGGTTCCGCTTCGGCGTTGGTCCCAGCCACAAGCGGCCAATAGAGTCCACCTACGGCTTTGACTTCAAGGCTCCCCTGACCAACCTGCGAGAGTACGTGCACATCGTAAAGACCCTGCTGCACGAGGGCGCCGTGGACTTCGACGGGCGTCACTACCATGCCCACTCCCGCATCTCGCGGCCCATCACGGATGTCCCCGTCATGGCTTCGGCGCTGCGACGCGGGTCCTTCGAGTACTGTGGGGCCGAGGCTGACGGAGCGATAAGCTGGGTCTGCCCCGCCGAGTACCTGCGGGACGTGGCCCTTCCGGCCATGAGGACGGGAGCGGACCGTGAAGGGAGGCCGGCGCCTCCGCTGATCGCCCATGCTCCCGTGTGCGTCGACGACGACCCCGATGAGGTCCGGCGCGCCGGCGCGGCGCAGATCGGTTTCTACCCCCGGCTGCCTTTCTACGCCCAAATGTTCGCGGATGCTGGCTACCCCGAGGCGAAGGAATCGGGGATCGTCAGCGAGAGGATCATCGACGCCGTGGTCGTCGGAGGCGACGAGGAGAGCGTGGCCGGCAGGCTTCAACGGCTCTTCGATTGGGGGGCGGACGAGATTCTGGTCACCGTCGTGACAGCTTGGGACGATCCCCAGAGGTCATGGGAGCGGACGGTGAAGGCCGTGGCGCGCGTGGCCCAGTCCTTGTCGAGCGAGTAGCACGAGTGCCCCTCGACCCGAGCAACGGGCGCTAGGATAGTGGGCGCCGGTCGCCGGTCAACAAGCCTGAGACGCCAGGGGCGCCTTCGGAGGCGTGGGCATCCCCGAGGGAAAGCGGGCAGGCATGTCTCGCTTGAGGCCCCTAGTGCGGCAGAGCCCTGTCCTCTTCCTGCGTCCGTTCACGCCACTCCTGGAACTCGGTACTCGCGGATCGCTCGCCCCCAACCAGGGTTACCATGGAGACAAGCTCGCAACCCCTGCATGTGGCCAGGTCATAGCCCAATGCGCCTTGAAGGTAATGGATGTACCGAGGTTCGTGACCATGGTCTTCCGAATGCTGCATCCCTTGCTTCCCTCCTGGTTTAGTCCGCGCTGATTCTTGGCTCGCCCCCAGCCCTGGAGAGCGTAACACTGGCCGGTCGCGCTTCCGCCACGCTGTACAGCCATCACCGTCCTGGCAGTGTGAGCCTCTCCCAGGACCGAGCCTCGACAGGCCTTGGGCGCTGCCGGGCGCGCCGCGTCATTCGTCGGCCACCCGCACCAGCTGCTTACCGAAGTTCTCGCCTCGCATCATGCCGATGAGAGCCCTGGGCGCATTCTCCAGGCCCTGCATGACATCTTCCTTGTATCGCAGCTTCCCCTCTTGGACCAAGCGCGTGAGCCGCTCCCGGGCCGCGTCGGCTCGGTTGGCGAAGCGGCCCACCAGAAACCCCTCCATGGTGGCCTGGTGGATGAGCAGCTGCCGCAGGTTCCGTGGACCATCGTCCGGCTCTTCCAGGTTGTATTGGGAAATCTGGCCGCAGATGACCACTCGCGCCCGGTCGGCGAGAACTTCCATCACCGCGTCGGTGACGGCGCCCCCCACGTTGTCGAAATAGACATCTACGCCTCGGGGGCAGGCTGCCGCAAGCTTCTGCCGGAGAGGCTCAGTCTTGTAGTTGATGGCCGCATCGAATCCCAGCTCTTCCACCAGGTACGAGACCTTTGTCTCGGTCCCCGCTATGCCCACCACCCGGCAGCCTGCCAATTTCGCGAGCTGCCCGACCACTGCTCCGACCGCGCCCGCGGCCGCCGACACCACCGCGGTTTCGCCGATCTGAGGCCGGCCGATCTCGAACAGGCCGTGGTACGCTGTCAGGCCGGGCATGCCCAACACACCCAGGGCGGTCGACAGCGGAGCCGCGGCCGGGTCCAGCCTGCGCAGCGCTCTGCCGTCCAATACCAGGTAGTCCTGCCATCCGGTCGGCGCCTCGACCATGAGACCCACGGGAGTGTCGGCGCGCCGGGAGGCCACCACCTTGCCAACCGTGGCGCCGGGCATGGTCTGGCCTATGGGGTGGGGCGCGGCGTAGGATGGCCCGTCACCCATTCTCCCCCGCATGTAGGGGTCAAGGGACAGCCAGAGCGTGCGGACCAACACCTGTCCCTCTCTGAGTTCGGGGACCGCTGCCTCCATGACGCGGAAGTTGTCCTCGGTCGGGTAGCCTGACGGGCGGCTGGCGAGCACGACCTGTCGATTGACCTCTTCCCGCGTCGACAGACTCCCTTGCGACATGGCCAGTCTCCAATATCCTATGTGAGCGCCGTCGTGCGCGTCCCTATCTCGATGAAGAATACATGATTGTCCCGCATGCGTCGCCTGTCCGGTGCGCTCCCAGCGAGTGGCGCCCAGTTGCGCGACCCCCGCTCGCGGCCAACGTATTCTCGCCACCCCGCCCAGGCTTCGGGCTGGGGCGGGTTCCTCTACACCACCTGCTGCCGCTGCCCGGTGTCGGAGGCGCGCTGCACGGCGTCCAGCAGCCGGTGGCGGCGCAGAGCGTGGTCGAAGCCCGGCTCCGTGGCGGTGTCGGTGCGGATCGCTTTGGCGAAGTTGACCCACATCTGTCCCACGTCATACGCTGGGCCGGCGCCTTGCACCTCGCTTGGCACCCACGTCAGCCGGTCGGGGACGGGGACCTCCTGTAGCTGCCGGTCGTCCTTGCGCCCGCCCATGATCCGCAGCTGCTCTCGTCCCGGACCACCGCCGCCGCCTGCGACCACCAACGTCCCCTCGCTGCCGTAGATCTCCATTCGGTGGCCGCTGCCATGGTACGGGTGTACGCCCACGTAGGCGTTGACCACGCCGCCGCCATCCAGCAGTCCGGTCATCATGACGTTGTCCGGCGAGGTCACGTCCACGTATCGCTCCGTGTCCGACTCGTACCACCGGGGCACCTGGGTGTTCACTCTCCCCGATACCTCGGTGATCTCCCCCACCACCATGCACAGGGCGTCGATGGCGTGGCCGAACCCGATGGTCAGTGTGTTTGCGCCCAGGGTCACATCCCGCTGCCACGTCCGGTCGGACGTGCGGGTCTGCACGCCGGACCCCATCTGTGTCAGGTTCACCGCTTGTACCTGACCCACGTAGCCTTCCGCGACCATCTCCTTGAGCCGAAGGTACACCGGCGAGGCCCGACGCTGGAGGCCCACCATGGTGTGAACCCCCTTCTGGCGGGCGAGGGTGGCCAGCTCCTCCGTCTCCTTCAAGTTCGCGCCCAGTGGCCACTCGCAATAGACGTGCTTCCCGGCCTCCAGGGCGTTCTTGGTCAGCGCGAAGTGCGTCGGCACGCGCACCACGACGGCCACCACCTCGACCTGCGGATTCGCGTTCATGTCAGTGTCGTCATGGTAGGCTAGCTCGACGCTGTACTTCTGAGCGGCGGCCCGGGCCGTCTCCTCGTGGGCCGTGCACACGGCGTAGAGTTCCGTCTCCGACAGTCCCTGGATGGCGGGGATGTGCGCCGACGGGCCCCACCGTCCGGTGGCCCCGATGAGCCCCACGCGCAAGAGGTTGGCGGTCGCGGTCATGCTGTGCTCCTCCTCGGCATCAATGCCGAATACCTTTGGCCCTCACCGGGCCACCTGCGAGCCGGATTCTACGTGGGGGCCACCGGGGGGTCAACGAACCCACCGTGGCTGAGTTGGGTTGTGTGGCGAGGTCGATGGAGATGCCAGAGGTCGGCACGTGCTGGCCTTGCCGTGGCCATCGGCGCCGCCGAGGATCTGCCAGTGGGCGGGCCGTCGTCCGGGCTACCTCAGAGGGGAGTAGGGCGTGGGGCGGAGCATGACGTTCGTAAGCTTCTCCAGGACCACGCCGTGCTGCTCCGAGGTCGCCCGGGATGCCGCCTGCCACTCGGGGTCCTGCTGGAAGGACGCCCACGCCTTCTCCCGTTGGGCCAGGTCCTCGAACCCCAGCATGTAGTAGAGCTGGTTGCTGTACCCGCCAACCACGGGGGTCCAGTACCCCACGTTGGTCATCCCGTGCTTCTCGAAGAGGCGGCTGGTCACGTTGGCGAACCGGTCGTGGAGAGGCTGAGCCTTTCCTGGGAGAGTGTCGTAAATGCGAAGCTCGCAGACGGCGGCGCTCCCCTCGCCGCCTCCGATGGGGGGAGAGTAGGGAGTCGGCTGGAGGAGCATATTGGTGATGCGCTTCACCTGCGGTCCATGCTTCTCATCGGCCTCTCGCCTGCTCGCCTGAACGTCGGGGTCCTGCTGATAGGTCGCCCACGCCCGCTCCCGGTGGGCAAGGCTCTCGAACCCCAGCATGTAGATGAGCTGGTTGCTGAATTCCCCGATGAGCGGGGACCAGTAGCCCACGTTCTGCATTCCGTGCTTCTCGAAGTTGCCCAGCACCGATGAAGCGAAGCGCTCATGGAGAACGGCAGCCTGCCCGGGAAGAATCTCATAGGTCCTGATCTCGTATATCACGCGACACCTCTGTCCTGTTCGTTTCCGCCGCTCTCCGTGGCCGACGCCCCGTCGAATGTCTTCCTTATTGGGCAGGCAGCGGGATTGGCCGGGATCCATGCCCAGTGTCCGAACCGTAGCCACCCGCGTTTCGTCTGTCAACGCGCCGCGCATCTTCGCGGCGCCCCAAGGTCCGTGCCATCGCGGCGCGCGTGCCGTGCCTTGCGGGTGCCTCCCCTCCGGCCAGCTAGAGCCCCGTGAGCAGACCCCCTGGGCCGATTCCCCTCCCGTCGACCCGCCCAATTGGGACTCGGAGGGGCAACGCCGCTCGTGATCTGAGTCCAAGTGGCGACTCCGGGCCACGTGGTACACTGCGGCGGACCCCGGCGGATCGGCTGCCTCGTCGAAGGCATGGACGAAGTGAGCCATGAAATGAGCGGCTGAGGCGGGTAGCGATAAGTACGCCGCGTCGTCGTCGAGACGGTCAGGGCGACAGCCCCAATCGCGGAAGGGAGTGGTTATGCGTGCGATACGGGTCCACACGGATGGCGGCGCGAGAAGGCTCGTGATGGAGGAGGTCCCCACTCCGACTCCTCGGCCGGACCAGATCCTCGTGGGGGTATCGGCGATCGGCGTGAACCGTGCCGACTTGATGGCCGGAACGCGACCGGGCAGTTCGGGTGACGCGCCACCCACCCCAGGACTGGACGCCGGAGGCGTGGTGGCCGCGATTGGCGATGACGTCACGGGGTGGAGCGTGGGCGATCCGGTCATCGCTCTGACGCGCGGTACCTACGCGGAGTTCGTCCCCGCGCGCTCCGTTCTGACCTACCGCCCGCCGGCTGGCATGACCATTGAGGACGCAGCCTCGATCCCGTGCGTCTTCCTCACGGCATGGTACGGGCTCACGAAGCTGGGGCAGCTGAAGCCCGGCGAGACCGTTCTCATCCACGCCGCCGGGAGCGGTGTGGGTACCGCCGGCATACAGATTGCCAAGGCGCTGGGGGCTCGGGTCCTCACCTCAGCGGGGAGTGACCACAAGGTCGCCCGGGGGATCGAGCTGGGCGCGGAGGCGGGCATCAACTACTCGACCCAGGACGTGACCGTGGAGCTCCAGCGTCTGACTGAGGGGAAGGGTGTGGACGTCGTCCTGGACTCGGTGGGGGGGGCGATCTTCGACGCAACGCTCCGTGCCTTGGCGCAAGGAGGCCGGGTGGCCACCGTGGGTGTCGCGGCCGGGCCTCGATCCGAGGTCGACGCGGAAGCGCTCAGCGCCAAGGGTCAATCCGTCCAGGCGACTGGCGTCCTCAACGATGCGGCGGAGGACACGCAAGGAGTCGGCTGGGCGCGGATGAAGCAATGGTTCGAGGAGGGGACGTTGCGGCCCATAGTCGACCGGGTCCTGCCGTGGTCGGAGGCCGAAGCCGCCCAGGGCCTCCTCACGGAGCGGGCGGTGTTCGGGAAAGTCGTGATGACCGTGGGGGCCTGACGAGCGGCTCGTGGAAGGCGGGCATGCCACGATTCGGGCGACGAAACTGGAGGCGCGGAGTGGTTGTCGAAGCGCGGACGGTTGAGATGGACGCGGCGGGCCTTGCCCGCGTGGAGGAGATGTTCGCCGACCAGATTGCCAGGGGGCTCCACCCAGGGGCCGCCATGGCGGTCTACCGCCACGGTCAGCTCGTTCTCGATCTGTTCGCGGGCGTGGCCGACGAGGCCCTGAGTCGGCCGGTGACCGACAGCACCATGTTTGTCCTCTTCTCCTCCACCAAGCCCCTCGCCGCCGCATGCCTCTTCTTGCTGAAGGAGCGGGGCAAGCTTTCCTACGACGACAAGGTAGCCGAGCACTGGCCGGGATTCGGCCAGAACGGCAAGGAAGCCACCACCGTTCGCCACTTCCTGACGCACCAGTCGGGGATGCCTCAGACGCCGCCCGATTTGACTTGGGAGCGGTGGCGGGACTGGGACGCCGTTGTGCAGGCAATGGAGAGCGCCACGCCCGAGTACGCTCCAGGGGTCGAGATGGCGTACCACACCTACAACTTCGGCTGGCTCGTCGCCGAGCTGGTCCACCGGGTCGACGGCCGTCCGTTCCCCCAGTTCCTTCGAGAGGAGGTAACCGGCCCCCTGGGCATGGCCGACACCTATGTGGGGCTGCCCTCGGACCTCGAAGATCGGGTCTCGTACGTCCACGTCATGGACGATGGGCAGCCCGGCGACATCGCTCACACCTGCAACCGTCCAGAGGTGCACCAGGCGGTGGTCCGTGGGGCGTGCGGCATCGCGACGGCCAGAGACCTGGCGCGCTTCTACGCGATGCTTGAGCAGGGTGGCACGCTCGACGGCGTTCGGGTTCTCGCGCCGGAGACGGTGGCCGAGGGCGCCGCTCTCCAGGTGGAGGGCCACGACCGCACCGTGGGGCACCGGGTCCGCCGATCGCTGGGCCTGATGCTCGGCGAGCCGCGGATGGGCACGTCCACGGACGACCACGGGAGCTTCGGCCACGGCGGGGCGGGCACCTCCATTGGATGGGCGGACCCCAGCCTGGGTCTGGCCGTTGTCGTGATCACCAACGGGTTCCGGGGTCGCGATTCCAACGAAGAGCGGCTTGCGGCACTGAGTCGGGCCGTGAGGCAGTCGTGCCTGTAGGCATGAGACCCTCTTTCCCCCTAGGCGCGCAGCCATGAAGAGGTGATCGCCTGTGCCCGAGGGTATCGCGGTCGCCGGGCTCCCGCGCCCAAAGACACAGGCGCCGTTGCACCGGCACGTCCCACCCTCCCCTGCATGCCGGTCCCGGCGCGGTGTCGGATCTGGGAAGGGAAGGATGAGGCTGGGCGGGGGCGTACTGACTGCATGGGATCTCCTTGCCGCAGCGGACGCGACAGTCTGAACGACGGAGCTGGAGCTACCATGCAGCAGACGCGAGTTCTTGCAACGATCAATCTTTCCGACGCCCTTTGCCGGAAGATCGAGACGGCGACGCCGGATATCGATCTGCAATTCCTTCCACAGCGGCTTCGCCGAGCGACACGCTTCGGGGACCCCAGGATCGCGGAGGGCTGGGGCAGGCATCTTCAGGAGGCGCACGTCCTCTTCACGGACCTGGAAGTCCCCCACGGGCTGGCGCCCTACGCGGCCCACCTGCGGATGATCCATGTCGCTTCCGCGGGGATCGAGACGCTTCTGGAGACCGATCTTTGCCGGGACACCGCCGTTCCGATCTCTCTCGCGGTCGGCGGAGCAAACGCCACAGCCGTTGCCGAGTTCACCCTCTCCTCCATGTTGGCCATGTCGAAGGGCCTGCCGCGCCTTCTCGCGCACCAGCGGAGAAAGCGGTGGCTTGGTGGCCATCAGCCTGGGCTTCTGGCGGGCAAGACCCTGGTACTCGTGGGCCTGGGTCATATCAACCGTGATATCGCGAAGATGGCGAAGGCATTCGATATGCGAGTGCTCGGGTGCTCCAGGACTGCCGCTGTTGGGGATCGGCTGTCCTTCGTGGATGAAGTCTTTCCGGTCGCTGCGCTCCGGGAGCGCCTGGGAGAGGGCGACTTTGTCGTCCTGGCGGTCCCGCTGACGCCAGAGACGCGAGGAATGATCGGGCGAGCCGAGCTTGCGGCCATGAGGTCTACCGCCTACCTGGTCAACGTGGGCCGGGGCGCGCTGGTCCAGGACGAGGCTCTGCTCTGGGCCCTGCGGGACGGTGAGATTGCCGGCGCAGCTCTGGACGTGTTCGAGGAAGAGCCGCTGCCCCGCTCGAGTCCGCTGTGGACCTTGCCGAACGTGCTGGTCAGTCCGCACGTAGCCGGGATCTCGGATGTGTTCCTGGATAGCGTGGTGGACCAGCTTTGCGAGAATCTCCAGTGCCTGGCCGCCGGAGAGCCTCTGCTCAACCTGGCCGACCGGGTTCGTGGATACTAGCGTTCTCTCATGGATGCCGGCGCGCCCGTGGGCCTTGCCCTCGTGGCCGAGGCTCCAAAACGCTTGTCAACGGTCTGTGACTGACCGCTTCGGCGTCTTGCCGGGCGACGCGTGGCTCCGGGCCAGCATCACGTGCTCAGCAGCACTCCCGTCCTTCCCTCCGACACCGCAGCGTCAGGGCGATACACGTATGTCGGCCCTGGCCTCAGTCTCTCCAGGTACAGGATCTCCTCATGGCCGGCCCACCTCACCACGACCGCGTAGAAATCGTCCCGCGGCAGATAGAGGCTCGCCATCCCCTTGCGGCGCACCCGTGTGACGCCGAGGCCCGCCACCACCACCGTTGCCCCCGTGGCGGGCTGCCCGTCGTGGTTCAACACCATGATCCTGGTCGCTCGCCAGGGCATCAGACGCCTGGCCAGGTTCTGCTTGAGCTTCCCGGCTCGGCCCGGCGCTGGAGCCTCGGGAATCATGTCGAGCACATCACGCTCGTAGCCGACCGGCTTGGGGACCATCCACTCCTCGCCGTACTTGGCGCGCAGATAGTCCTCGGGAGGGCCAGGCACCAGGAACTTGTCCCCCAGGAACTCTATTTGCTGAAGTTGGGTGAACATCCGAAGCGGGATTTGGATGCCCGGGTATTGGAGGATGCTGTCACCGAGGATCCAGTAGCAGGACCAGTCGATGCGGACGAACGACTTGACGAAGGAAGCATGGATGCCGTAGTCGTTGCGGTCCACGACGCAGAAGAATCCGGCGGCTCTGAATGCCTCGATGGCCGGGTCCACCTCTTCCTTCGTCAGCCCGTGGAGCCCCACGACGGAGCCCAGGTCCATGTCGTCGTCCCAAGGGATGAGAGCGCCGTCGCGCACCGCTCCGAGACACGTGCCCTGCCTGAGGAAGAACACGATCCCCATGGCGTCGAGGATCCGCTTGGCCTCTTTGAGGTGCGTCTCGGCGGCCGCGATATCCACAGGGTGGAGCTCGAAAGTCCATGCCATGGCGGCCGCATCCGCGCCGTTGCTCGGTGACATCCGGCTGCCCTCCTCCGGCGAGAATACTGCGCGCGGTGGCATTCCGAGGCGGTCTGGGCCCCGTCCCGAGGTCCCCGGAGCGTCCGTCGCCCAGTGCCTCGCCTTTGTTCGGTCCCTTGCATTGATCGGTGTCGTGCATGGTAGCACCCGGAGCGTGGCATGGTCATGGTGGCCTGTGCCCTGAAGCTCATCCATCGGCAGCGATGGACCAGAGCGGGAAATGGACGGGCACTCCTCCAATCGCAGGGCGGGGGCGCTACTCCGGCCGGGGCAGGCCATCGAGGCGGACGGAAGCTGCGGTAGAGGCGTACCCGCGGCTCCACGCGCGGCGGTGGGCGTCGCGGGTTTGCTCCGACGAGGACGTGTAATCCACCACGAGCACAAGCTTGTTCGCCTCGACGAACCGGTCCAGATGGGCCTCCAAGAGCTCGGTCACGGCGGGGTCGGTGGCCGCGCCCTCCTCGTCGAAGCCGTAGTAGAGTCCCTCCTGGGCCACGCCGTCGACAGCCTCCAGGTAGTCAGCCCGCCGGCCGAGCTCCGGGGCGTTCTGCGGGACGATGAGGAAACCCGGCGCGCGGGCCTTGGCGTAGGATGAAATGCTCCGCACAAACTCGACCATCTCATCTTCGGCCGACGACCGTCCCAGGTCTTGGAAGTACTCGTAGCCGTCGATGATGTCCAGGTAGACGCCGCTGAAGCCGGCCGCGATGAGACGGTCCAGGTAGGCGTCCGGGTTCCCGAAGATGATACTCTGCCAGTCCGGGCGCCAGTAGCGGACCTTGAAGTTCCCCGGCCAGTCTGGGTTCTCCCGCTCCACCCACTCTGGCGGCGCCGTCCGCCACGTGGGCTCCCAGTAGAAGCGGTAGTCCTCAGCCTCGCCGATGCTCAGGTAGGCAAGGACGGTACGGGGTTCGGCGACTCCCGCCCGCAGCGCCGTGACCTCGTCCCGCGAGAGGGCGGCGTCTTCGGTGCCGTCCCGAGAGTAGTCGATGACCAGGATGGCCTCGTCCCTGTCCGTCAAGACATCCGGGTCGGGGTCCTGGAGCCAGTAGACCCAACGCTCCCCCGATGAGACGCCGTCCGCTGGGGTCGGTGGCGAGGGCGAATCCGCGTCGGCGGAGGCACATGCGAGGGCGGCGGTGACGAGAAGCGGAAGCGCCAGCGCCCGGAGGGTCCAGGCGGCCACCGCCGTGGTTGGCTTGGCGTAGTGTGCGGCGCTCACGAGTCCTCCCAATGCGACCATTGGCACACGCTCATGGGTCATCATGCCTAGGGCGCCCGTCAGCCTCCCAGGCCGATTCTGCGCCCAACATGATCGGGCATGGGCAGGTCACGGTGCGTATCATGGACCCTCCCCACTCGGTCCAGTGCGGCTTGGGGCATTGGGGAGACCCGAGGCTGCTCGTCAACGTGGACCATCATCAACTCGGTCGTGGCAAGCACCGCGCCGTCTCCCGCATCGGACATTGCGTGGAACAGGTGCATGCGTCGGGCATCGTAGCCTATGAGCTGGGTCGCGAAGCGGAGGCTGGCCCCCGCGCCGACCTCTCGCAGGTAATTGATGTGAGCCTCGACGGTGTACACCGTGCTGCCGGTGCCGGAGCGATACTCGCTACCGAGGTGGATGTAGTCCAGGAACGCCTCAGAGGCGAACCCGAAGGTGAGCACGTAGTACGCCTCGCTCATGTGCCCGTTGTAGTCGATCCACTCGGGCTTGACCGTGGCCGTGTACAGCGAGAGGCGTGCGGTCCCGTCAGGCTCACTCCGTGGCACGGTTATTGTCCAGGCCCGCAAGGGTCGGGCCGCGGTCTATCGGCCTATGTCTATCGTTTGCGCTTCTCATTTCGCCGAGCCGCGGCTACATCCGTGGCATGACATCGCGGGCCACGGCCTCAAGGTGCTCCATGTGGTCGAACACCGGGTTGATCTGGAGGAGCTGCGCGCCCGCCTGAACGTACTCGCCGATGCCGTCGATACAGTCCTGGGCGTTCCCCCAGACGGCGGTGGTCGAGGCCATTTCGGCGTTGCGGTAACGCTGCCCAAACCACTCCGCCAGGCGTCGGCCGGCCCGCTCGCGGTCGCTGTCGAGCGCGATGTAGATCCGCTTGGCGACCGTGAAAGTGGCGGGGTCGCGTCCCTCTTCTTCCAGGATCTGGCGCACCTCCGCGGCTCTCTGCCGGAAGTCCTCCGCGGACGAGTGTGAGCCCGAGCCGATCCAGCCGTCGCCGAGGCGCACCGCCCGCCTGAGGGCGTCTGGGTGGCGTCCGCCGAACCAGAGCGGCGGGTGCGGCTTCTGCAAGGGCTTTGGCTTCATCGTAATCCCGTCGAGCTGCCAGAAGTCGCCCTTGTAGTGAGCTTCCGGCTCCTCCCAGAGAGTCTTCATGACGTGGAGTCCTTCGACGAACTGGCGCACGCGACGCTCCGGCGGAACCCCGAACGCTGGGTATTGGGTCGGGTCCGCTCCCAGGCCGACGCCCACGATGAGCCGTCCGCCGAGCAGATGGTCGACTGTGGCGAAGGCCTTCGCCAGGTGCACGGGGTTGCGGAAGATGCTGAGCAGGACGGAGGTGCCCATATACAGGCTCTTGCTGAAGGCCGCCGCGTACCCCAGGAGAGCCAGCGGCTCGATGCTCGACTCGTTCTCCTGCAGGAGCTCTTGGACCCAGAGGCTGTGGTATCCCAGGGCCTCCGCCCTCGTCACGAACTGCCCCACCAGTGGCACGTCTATCGGCGCCCCAGGGAATACCTGGGGGATGGCGACGCCCCACTTCAAATCGTTTCCAGTCACCATTGCTTGCCGCCCCTTCCCCTTTCACCGCTCGTGGCGTGTCCCGCCGCACGGCGTCTCGACGGGCCGCACGATACGACCGCGGGTCCACCGTGTCAACGCCGCGCGGGCGGGATTCCACCCTCGGCAGGCCCATGCCGATCCCGAGGTGGGCAGCATGTGCGTTCGACCGACACCAGGTCGGCGATGAGCCCATCAATAGTCGCCAAAGCCTCCGCCAGGTCCGCCGCTGGCGTCTCACCGTGGGGCCACCCACCCTGCCTGCTCCAAGAGGCTCATCCATGAGCCTCTTGGGACGGGTCAAGATCATGCTCGTGGGGAGAGGAAGTCGCGGTGACCCGCCACGTGACTCTGTTCCTGCCCCACTGGTTGGATGTGCCCCATCCTCCCACCAGTGGGCCACCAATTCCGACAGGCATCAATCATGCGTAGACAGGATTCCTGGTCGTCACAATGTATGACCGGTCGTCGGCTTTGATCGCAGACGATCTCGGCCCTGGCCCGCTCTCGGACGGCCGGTCCAGGAGCGATACGGGACCTATCAGGTACGAGGAGGGCGTGGGAAGGGAGCGCGTACCGCCGAAAAGGTCGCCGCCCATCTG
>CAYTEC010000035.1:0-19892 GCA_964436745.1 uncultured Dehalococcoidia bacterium
TTCCCTTGGGGAGTATGCAGGTCGACGGTCATGGAAAGCTTGTTGCGGGCGTGGGAATTGAACAGGGCTGTACGGTTCCACGGACGCTCGCCGGGGTCACGGTTCGCGTAGAGGGACACCGGGGTCTGTTTCTCCGCCTCCGGACTGGGGCGGGCGAACCGGCCACGGGTACTGGTCGGAAAGACATTGACCGACTCGACTCGGATCACCTCGGCGCCCATGTCGGCAAGGAACATGGTGCCGTAGGGACCGGCCCAAACGACCGTTATGTCCAGGACTCGGACGCCCTCCAGCGGCAGCTTCGCCATGCCTCGTCTCCTCCGCGGTCCGCGCCGCTAGATGGCTCCCTCCTGCCTGAGCGCCCCGATCCGGTCCTCCGAGTAGCCCATCTCCGCGAGCACCTCAGCCGTGTGCTGGCCGTGGAGAGGTGCGGGCCTATGGATGCGCCACCACTGGCCCTCCGTGACCAGGGGAGCACCTGGGTAGCGAAGGGGTCCCGCAGCGGGATGGTCGATGGTCGTGAAGTAGCCCCGGGCTTCGAACTGTGGGTTGTCATCCACCACCTCGTCGATGGTGTTGACCATGCCGGAGAGGATCTCGTGGCTCTGGCACTCCTCGACAACCTGCCGCTTGGTCCGCGTCATCAGCCACGGGAACCAGTAGGTGCCCTCGAACTCTTCCTTGCCCTCGGGGCTCAGCTGGCCCAGCGGGGGGGCATAGCGGGGGTCCTCCAGCAGCTCCGGAATCCCCAGCAGGGCCACGGTCCGCGGCCAGAACGCTCCGCCGCCCTGGACGTTGACGTAGCCGTCCTGGCACGGGTAGAACCCCGCGGGGTAGCCGCCGGCGCCGCCTCCTCCCAGTCGCTTGCCGCGCTCGCCCGTGTACTGGTACTGGACCAGGGAAGAGAGGCGGGCGTTCATGGACGCCATCTGGCTCTCGAAGATCGAGATGTCGATGTGCTGGCCGCCGGTCTCCCCGTACTGCCTGGCATAGAAGGCGAACATGGTCGCCATCGCCCCCACGTTGCCCGCCTGGTACTGGACGTGGTTCCCACCCAGCTTGATGGGATGGCGATCGGGTTGACCCGTGGTGTTCATCCTGCCGCCCATGGCATAGAAGACGAGCTCGCTCGCCTTGTAATCTCGGTAGGGACCCGTCTGCCCGAAGTTGGAGAAGGAGGTCATGATCAGGCCAGGATGGCGGCGGGAAAGAGTTTCGTAATCAAGGCCCATGCGAGCCATGGTCCCCGGACGAAAGCTCTCCGTCAGGACGTCGGCGCCCTCCAGGAGGTCCTCCAACGCTCGCTTTCCGCCGGCGGTCTTGAGGTCCAGCGTGACGCCGCGTTTGTTGGCGTTCACGTGCAGGAACATGCCGCTCTTCTCTGGGTCCGGCTGGTCCCCGGGGAAGGGACCAAGGCGGCGAGCGTAGTCCCCGCCGGTCGGGCGCTCAACCTTGACGACGTTCGCGCCGAAGTCGGCGAGCATCTTGGTGCAATACGGTCCAGAGATGCCGTGGGTCAGGTCGATGACGCGCATGTCCGCGAGCGGTTGCTCTTCCAGACCAGGTTGATCTGCCATTCGCTCCGCCTCCCCCTCACCCGCGAATGCCATCGCCCGCCCGGGGCTCCGCTGAGCCGAATCCGGGCGAGCGATGGCTCGAGTGGCGTCCCTAGCGGCCGGTCCAGGCGGGGGCCCGCTTCTCCGCGAAGGCCCTCGGCCCCTCCTTGGCGTCGTCGGAGCTGAGCACCGCCTTCGACACCCAGGTGCTCAGGCGCTGGGATTCCTGCATGGCGAACTGGCGCCACAGCTGGGTCATGGCCTTGGTCCCCTGGATGGCCAGGGGGGCGTTTTCAGCGATCATTCCCGCGATCTCGACGGCCCGGGGGATGAGGCGGTCCGGCTCCACGACTTCGTGGACGAAGCCGATTCGCAGCGCCTGCTCGGGGGACATCCTGTCGGCCGTGAGGAGCAGGTACATCGCCTCTGAGAACGGCATCAGCCGGGAGGCGTGGTGGATGGCGTAGCCCGCCAGGATGCCGCGCTTCACCTCGAACAGGCCGAAGTAGGCCTCCGTGGACATGATGCGGATGTCGCAGTCCATGGCGCGCTCGCAACCCCCGCCGATGGCGAGGCCGTTGACGGCGGCGATGAATGGCTTGGGGCTGCCGGACAGGGGTCCACCCAGAACCTGGGCTCCGCCCCCACCTGCGGCAAGCTCGCGGCCGCGCTCTTCGGCGTTGATCTGCCCAGACTCAAACCTGGCCTCGATCTCGGCGGTGCGGGCGTTGCGGTCCGTCATCTCTTTCAGGTCGGCGCCGGCGGAGAAGGCGCGCCCCTCGCCGGTCATGATCCCCACGCGCATCTCGACATCGTTGTTGAAGTCCAGGAGCGCCTCGGTGAGATCCCGGCCCGATGTGCCGCCAAGCGCGTTTAGACGATCGGGGCGGTTCATGGTGAACAGGGCGTAATGGCCCTCCGGGTGCTTCTCGTACAACAGGTCCGGCATGTCTCCCCTCCTATGTCTCGTATCCCCTCGGCCGGTCCCGCCAAAGGCGGCGGGCTCTCACACCGCGGCAGTGTATCAGATTGTTAGTCGTTTTGCGCACCCACCGGGTCCGGTTGGTCTATAATGGCCCACGACCCGGCCGCCGAGGGGGCCGGAATACGAGCGGGGAGGGGACCATGATTCGGAGTTTCGGGGGCCATTCACCCAAAATTCACCCGACAGCGTTTGTGAGCGAGGCGGCGTACGTCGTCGGCAATGTGGAGATCGGAGAGGGATCGAGCATCTGGCCGGGCACCATCATCCGGGCGAACATCCACAGGATCAGGATCGGCAAGTACGTGGACATTCAGGACAATTGCGTGATCCACTCGGACGCCGAGGGGACCATCGGCGACTACACGACGCTCGGGCACCACGTTATGTGCCACGCCACGACAGTGGAGGAGCACTGCCTCATCGGCAACGGCGCGGTGGTCAACGGGTCCGCCGTGATCGGACACCACTCCATCGTGGCCGCCGGGTCCGTGGTCCTGGAGCGCGTGGAGATCCCCCCCCACTCCTTCGTGACCGGCGCGCCCGCGGAGGTCCGCCGCGAGACCAGCGAGCGCCACCTGACGATGATCGAGGGCACCGCGCGGGGGTACGCGCGCAACGCGCAGCTCTTCAAGGAGGCGGGCCTCCAGGACCCGGACCAGGAGAAGTTCACCTCGACTGACGTCTAGGCGACCGCCCTCGACGACTGGACTCGCGCTCGCTCGGCCTCTCCCTCCACCGGTAGTCCGGCGAGGTATCGCGCGCCGAGAGGGGGTTCACCCACCGCTCGCGGTGACGACGACCGGTTCACCTGACCGCGTCGAAGGGCAGGCGCCCCCGCCTCCACGACTCCACGCCCCCTACGTACCGCCGCTCAGGAATCGCGCTAGCTCGTCGCGGGCGAAGGTAGGCAGGGGGTGCGCGCCGCGGGCGTCGCGGAGTCCTTCAGCGGAAGGACGGAGCACCAGCCCCCGCTCCCGCTCCGTCACCCGACCGATGACCTCCACGTCGATCCCCTCCCCCTCGAGCGCGCCGCGGACTCGAGCCGAGTCGTCCGGGGCTACCACCACCAGCAGCGCGCCCGATGCGAGCAGGCCCAGGGGGTCGAGCCCCAGAGCGTCGCAGACCGCACGGCATTGAGGCAGCACCCGCACCGATTCCAGGTCAGCCTCCAGGCCGACCCCGGCCGCCTCCGCAAGCTCCCACAGCCCCGTCGCGAGGCCGCCCTCGGTGGGGTCGTGCATGGCGTGGATAGATGCCGCCCCGCAGGCGACGGTCGCGTCCCGCACGACGCTGATGCCGGGGCTCGTGAGCAGCCCGCGGGCCTCCTCCACAGTCGAGGTCGCGACGCCTCGCGCCGCCAGGGTGTCCGATGCGTCGCGGGCCAGGAGCGCCGTTCCCTCGATGGCGATGCCCTTCGTGAGCAGGATGTCGTCGCCGGGGCGTGCCCCGCCGGGCCAGACCACCCGCTCTCGCTCCGCCTCGCCAAGCATCATGCCGGAAACGATGGGTCGCTCGAGCCGATAGGTGATCTCGGTATGCCCGCCCACGAGCGCCACTCCCAGCCCCTCGCACGCATCCCGGATCTGGCCGAACACTTCCTCCGCCATCGACTCCGGCGCGCCCTCCGGCAGCAGCACGGTGGCGAGGAACCAGCGGGGCTGGGCTCCGAGGCAAGCAATGTCGTTGGCGTTGACCTGGACCGCGTACCAGCCGATCCGGTCCGCCGCGAAAGTCACGGGGTCGGACTTGGCGACAAGCACCCGGTCCCCCATGTCCAGCACCGCCGCGTCAGCGCCCACCTGGGGCCCCAGGAGCACCCGTGGGTCGTCGATCCGCGTCTGGCCGAGGAGCCGCGCCAAAAGCGCCGGCGGTAGCTTTCCGACATCCATGCGTCCCCCTCCGCGCGCCCACGCCGCCAGCCAGCGACGGGTCTGGACTATAATAGCAGGCGCGTGAAGCGCCAACACACCGAAGGGAGACACTATGGCAATCGAGCGACTGAATCCGTCCACGGTGCATACGCCCGCTGGCTACAGCCACGCCGTCAAAGTGGGGGGCACGGTGTACGTATCGGGGCAGGTAGCGGTGGCACCGGACGGATCGCTGGTGGGACTCGACGACGCCGCCCTACAGGTGGAGCAAGTCTACAGCAACCTGAAGGCTGTGCTGACCGCCGCCGGAGCGTCGCTGCGTGACGTGGTCAAGGTGACGACGTTCCTGACGCGTCCCGAGGACATCCCCGCGCTCCGCGACGCCCGCGAGCGCCACCTGTCCGACGCGCCGCCAGCCTCGAGCATGGTCGTGGTGTCGCGGCTGGCGCGCCCCGAGCTGCTCGTGGAGATCGAGGCCGTGGCAGTGATAGGCGAGGGCTGAGGCGAGCGCTCGCCCGGGGCCGCGACCCTTGGCCCCGCAGCTACACCAGCTCCACGACCGTCGCGCCGTCGCCGCGCGCCTCCTCGTCGGGCGCCCACGACCGGGCCGCCTGGTGGCGGCTGAGGCGGTCGCGGAGCGCGGCTCGCAGCGCCCCGGTCCCCGCGCCGTGGATCACGCGGACCCGCGACCGGCCCTGGAGCAACGCCTGGTCCAGGAAAGGCTCGAGGCGATCCAGCGCCTCTTCCACCCGCAGCCCCCGGAGGTCTAGCTCCGACGACGATTCCCCCGTCCCTTCGCCGTCCATGTCGTGCGTCTGCGGGCGCCGCCCCCACGTTGTCGAGGCGCGGGCTGGGCTGGACGGGGAGGCGCCCGTCCCCGGTGCGGGGTGCATCAGGTGCTCCACCGGCACGCGCGCGCGGAGCGCGCCCAACGCCACCTCCACCGTGCCCTGGGCGTCGGCGCTCGATAGCAGCGTGGCGGGGGTGGGGAAGCCACGGACCTGCACGGCGTCGCCCGGCGCCAGGTTGCTCACCCAAGCCGCCCGGTCCTGCCGGGGAGGCCGCCACGACCGGGAGCGGACCTCCCGACGCACCGCCTGAACCTCGGCGGCAGCCTGACGCACCTCGGCCACCCGCTCCACGATGGGGACGGCGGGCGCGGCGGGAGCCGAAGCCAGAGCGCGCTCGGCCGCCCGAAGGCGATCCAGGAGGGCATCGGCGCGGGCCTGGAGGTCCGTGCGGAGCCCCTGGTGCATCTCAGCCTCCAGGGCCTGTAGGCGCTCCACCTGCGCCTCCGCCTCCTGCCGTAGCCTCTCGGCGTTCGCGGCGGCCGCCTCCGCCTCGGCACGCATCTCTGCCGCCGCCTTGCGCTCTTCCTGGACCCCGGCCAGCATGTCCTCCATGCTCCGGTGCGTCGGCGAGAGGAGCGCACGGGCTTGCTCCAGGGTCCGGGCCGGAAGCCCCATGCGCGACGCGATGGCTAGAGCGTAGCTGCGTCCGGGCAGCCCCATCGTCAGGCGGTAGGTGGGCGCAAGGGTCGTCGGGTCCAGCTCCACGCTCGCGTTCGCCAACCCAGCCGTCTCCTGAGCGTACGCCGCCACCTCGCGCTGGTGGGTCGTGACCACCGTCGGCGTCCGCCGCTCCAGGAAGTGCTGGAGCACCGCTTTGGCGAGGGCCGCGCCTTCCTCGGGGTCGGTGCTCGACCCGACTTCGTCCAGCAGCACCAGTGACCGGGGCGTCGACGCCGCCATCACCGACCGAATGTTCAGGATGTGCGATGTGAAGGTCGAGAGGGAGCGCTCGATGCTCTGCTGGTCCCCAATATCCGCGTAGACGCCGTCGAAGAGAGGCAGCACGGTTCCCTGGGCGGCCGGGACCTGGAGCCCCGCCTGGTGCATGAGGGACAGAATGCCCACGGTCTTGAGGGCGACTGTCTTACCCCCTGCGTTAGGACCGGTCACCACGATCACCGCCGCTCCCGGCTCACGCCGGGCGCCGCCACCACCGGGCGCCTCACCCGAAGAGGCGCCGAGTTCCAGGGAGATCGGCACGACGCCGCCTCTCAGGAGCGGGTGGCGGGCTTCGACCAGCCGGGCGTAGGCCGGGGCCTCGGAGTGCGTCGCGGCCATCGTCGCGCCCAGGGCGCGCGCATAGTGACCCTTTGCCAGCGCCAGGTCCAGGTGCGCCAGGAGGCCGAGGGCCGCCCGGGAGTCGTCGGCGCGCTCCGCCACGGACGTCGACAGGGCCTTGAGCACCCGTTCCACCTCGCGGGCCTCGGCGAGCTGAAGCTCCCGCCACCGGTTCCCGGGCCCGACCGTCGCCAGGGGCTCGACGAACACCGTGGCCCCGCTATCCGATATGTCGTGGACCAGGCCGGGGAGGCGTCGCCGCGCCTCCACCTTCACCGGGAGCACCAACCGCCCGTTGCGCTCGGTGACCAACGATTCCTGGAGCGCGTCGCGCCCCAGGGTCGAGCGCATGATGCGGTGGAGCGATTCCTCCAGGCGACCGTACGCGATGCGCGCCTGCCCACGGAGGTCGCGGAGGAGGGGTGAAGCCCCGTCCTCGACATCGCCGTACGGGCTGACGGACCGGGTAATCTTCTCTTCGAGGTCGCGCAGGTCCGGGAGCCGTTCCGCGACCGCGGCCAGCATCGGCGCCTCCTGCTGCCGACGCTGGAAGGCGGACCTGGTCACGCGAGCGGCCGCCAGCACTCCCGCGATCTCCCGAAGCTCGACGCCCGTCAGGACGCCACCCTTGTCGGCCCGCTGGATCGAGACCCGGACGTCCCCCGAGGAAGACAGGTCAACGGTCCCGCCGCCCGCCAGGAACCGACGGGCCTCCTCGGTCTCGTGGTGTCTGCGGGCCACCGTATCGGCGTCGTCCGACGGCGTGAGGGCAAGGGCCTCCTCCCGCCCCAGGACGAACGTGCAGTGGGCCGCGAGCCGCTCGCGGACGCGGGGGAACTCCAAGAGCTCCAGGCCCCGCGCCCGCAGGTCGGCGGGCGTCGTGACGGGCCCAGGCCGATCGTCCCTCTCCGTCTGGTCCACGCGATTCCTCCATCGCCCATTCTACACCCGGAGGGCATTGCCCCCCTTCTCGTGGGGGCGTCAGCCCACCGCACCGGGGGAGGATTCGCGTGTTGGGCTCCTCGGAAGCGCGAGGCGCCAGACCCCGCGCCGGGCCATCCACAGCCGCGGCAAGGACACGCCAGATCCACGGGGGAGACCGCGGCCTCCCAAAGGGAAGGGTCCAGGGCTAGCCCTGGTTGACGGTGTCGGACGGCCAATCTAGAATACCCCCACACCCACGCCGTACGCGACTATTACGAGGACACATGATCTGGGCAAGACGCACCCTCGCAATCCTGTTTGCCGTGCTATTCGTCCCATTCCTTCTGCTCACCCTGGTGGTCCTGCGGGTCAACGGCACCCTGCTAGAGCCCGACTTCTACAAGGAGGAGCTCAGCAAAGCCGACCTCTTCACCTTCCTCTACGACGACGTGCTCCCCGCGGCGGTCGACGACGCCCTCGCCGGTGACACAGAGCTTCCCTCGGGCCTGAACCTGACCGGGGACGTGGTCTCCCTCCGGGTGCAGAGCGTCGTGCCGCCCGAGTGGATTCAGGAGCAGGTGGAGGGCGCGGTGGACCGTTTGGGGCCGTACCTGACCGGCCAGACGGACGAATTTACCATCACAGTGCCCCTTTCCGAGCGGGCGGACGCGGCGCTGGTGGCCTTCCAGGATACAATCCGCGGCGCGGACCTGGACGTTCTGCTGTATGAGGACGTGATTCCGGACGCCCTGGAGGGAGCCTTCGGCCAAACGATGGAATTGCCGCTTGGCGTGACGATGACGCAAGCGGAAGCGATTGCAGCAGTCAAGCGGGTTGCGCCGCCCGATTGGTTCTCGGCCCAGGTCGAGAGCGCAGTCGACGACCTGGGACCGTATCTGACGGGCCGCTCCGAGGGCTTCACCGTCGTCGTTCCCCTGGCGGACCGGGCGTCGGCCGCGCTGGCGGTGGTCAACGAACAGCTGGGCGGAGCCGACCTCCATGGGTTCCTGAACGACGAGATCATCGGCCCAGCCGTCGAGCAAGATCTGAGCGCCGGCGTCTCCCTGCCCCTCGGCATCACGCTCACGCAAGCGGATATCCGCAACGCCCTGGACCAGGTGTTCACGGAGGAGTGGGTCCGCGGGCAGACCGCACAGCTCGTGGACAATGTCGGCCCGTACATTACCGGGGCGTCGCCAGGGTTCGAGGTCACGATCCCCATCAGCGACCGAGTCGACGTGGCCGAGGATATCCTTGGCCAGCTGCTTGACCGCAAGCTCGTGGAGCTAGTCGACGCGACCCCGACCTGCACGCCGGTGCAGCTTCTGCAGTTGATCGCGGGAGGTCTCGACGACGGCCGGCCTTCGTGTCTGCCGCCGGGTTTTACCGTGGATCTGTTCAAATCACAATTCGACCTCGACGTGACCGGCGAGATGCGGCAGGTAATCGCAGGGCGGCTTGCCAACGACCTCACATACGCCGACGCCGACCTGCGCCAGGCCCTCTCTAGCGGCGACAGCGAAGCCATGGAGACCCTGGACAAGGTGCGCGAGACCATCCGCGACGGCATCACCTTCACGGAGATCGACCTGCGGCGGGTCCTGACGGAGCAGGCGGACGAGGGGATCGTCGAAACGCTCGACACGGTGCGCGAGACCATCCGCGACGGCATCAGCTTCACGCAGGTTGACTTGCAGGACGCCCTGGCCGGGGACGGGGATGAGGCCACCCTGGAGGATATCGATCGGGCCCGAGGGTTGCTGAACACAGCCCGCGGGCTCTGGTTCCTCCTCCCGGTCGCCCTGGCGGTGGCGCTTGCGGTCATCGGTGTGCTGGGCGGGCGCGGCCTGGGCGGCAAGGCGGCCTGGGCGGGCGCGGCCCTGGCGTTCGCCGCAGCCGTCACGCTCGGCCTCGCGACGGTCGCCCGCGGGGTGGTTGAGGGAAGGCTCGACGTTCTCCGAGTGGACCAGCTCGGCGACGGAGGACTCGTCGAGACCATGCTCATCGACAAGGGGTTCGCGGTGGCCAACTCCGTGCTCGGCGACCTCCTTGGCTGGATCACCACGGTCAGCCTGGGTCTGGTGGCGGTCGGCATCGTCGTCGCCGCAGCCGGGATGGGAATGTCAAAACTCACGAGCCGTTCCCAGCCGGCCGAGGAGACCGCCGCGGAGTAGAGCGCGTCGTTGACGACCCTCGCGCGTGGCAGTACACTCCGCCCACATCGCCGTTGCCCAGGAATGAACGCAGGGACCGATTCGCCCGAATGGAGGCCAGCGTGTTCACGCCCAAGAAGACGGTCGGCCAGATGGCACAGGAAGCCAAGGAGCGCATCGAGAACCTGTCCGTGGAGCAGCTTCAGGCGGAGATGGACGGGGGCGAGATCCAGGTCCTGGACATCCGGGACGTGCGCGAACGGCAGCGCGACGGCTTCATCCCCGGCTCCATCCACATGCCGCGGGGGATGCTGGAGTTCTGGCTGGACCCGACCTCCAGCTACTACCGAGGGCGCGTGGACCCGGAGAAGCGCATCGTCCTGTTCTGAAACGGCGGCCTTCGGTCCGCCCTTGCGGCGGACACGCTTCAGAACGTGATGGGCCTTCCCAACATGGCGCACCTCGAGACGGGGTTCACCGGGTGGTCCAAGGCCGGGGCGCCCGTAGAGGGCGGGGCCAAGGCTGGGGAGTAGCGCCAAGGGTTTGTGATTCGACAAGCGTACCCTGAGCGAAGCCGAACGGCTCAGGACCACATTGCCTCCTGAGAGCCCAGGTTCATCGTGCTCCCCCGCGAAGCTCCATGATAAAGGCGCGGGAGAGTCATGGACTGGCAGGCTTGCGTTGGGCGGGCGGTCCATCTGACCAGGACATGGGAAGCAAGCGCGATTGAGGCCGCCCACGCGTCGGCATCGCAGCGGGACGCGTCCAGGCCATCGAGCTTCCGAGGCCCCTACTACGTCCCTTCGCGCCACCCTCTGCTAGCTATGATATACTTGCCGATATCCCCGCTGACGGTCGCATGGGTCCGGACGGGGACCGAGGGAAGATGCAGGAAAGACTGGCGGCAATAGAGCAACGGAACGACCAGCTGACCGAGCTGATGGCCCGGCCGGAGGTCGCCGCGGACTTCTCCAAGCTCCAGGAACTCGCGCGAGAGCGGGCTTCGATGGAGCAGATCGTGGGCCTCGCCGCAGCGTACCGGGCGGCCCGGCGCGCCGCCCAGGAGGCCCGCGCCATCCTGGCGGAGGAATCGGATCCAGATCTCCTGGAGCTCGCCCGGGAGGACCTGGAACGCCAGGAGGCGGAAGCGGAGCGGCTAGGGCATGAGGCCCAAGTCGCCCTCATGCCACGCGACCCGGATGACGAGCGCAACGTAATTATCGAGGTGCGGGCCGGAGCCGGTGGCGACGAGGCCGGGCTCTTCGCCGCCGAACTGGTCCGGCTCTACACCCGCCACGCCCAGCGCCGCCGGTGGAAGGCCGAGGTGATGAGCACCAGCGGGTCGGGCATCGGCGGCATCAAGGAGGCGGTCGTGGAGATTCGCGGCCCTGGAGCGTTCCGCCGCCTGAAGCACGAGAGCGGCGTCCACCGGGTCCAGCGCGTCCCGGTCACCGAATCGGGCGGGCGCATCCATACCTCCACCGCCACCGTGGCCGTGCTGCCGGAGGCGGAGGAGGTGGACCTGGACATCAGCCCCTCCGATCTGAGGATCGACACCTTCCGTGCCGGGGGTCACGGCGGCCAGAACGTGCAGAAGCTGGAGACGGCCGTTCGAATCACCCACCTCCCCACGGGGCTGGCGGTGGTGTGCTCGGACGAGCGCTCCCAGCTCCAGAACCGCGTGAAGGCGATGACCGTGCTCCGCTCGCGACTCTACGACATGGAGCGGACCCGGCTGCAGCAGGAAACGGCGGCCGACCGGCGGTCCCAGGTGGGCACCGGCGATCGCTCCGAGAAGATCCGCACCTATAACTACCCACAGAATCGGGTCACCGACCACCGGATCGGCTTCTCGACCCACGACCTGGAAGGGACGCTAGACGGCGACCTCGACCCGATCCTCGACGCCCTCGACGACGCCGAGCAGGCAAAGCGGCTGGAAGCAACCCTCGCAGCCCGGTGACCCCCGGCAAGCCGCGCACCCCCATGACCTCCCACGAACCCAAGCCGTCGCCGCACGCCACAACGACCGCCCGCGAGCTCATTCAAGCTGTCCGCCGCACCCTGGAAAGCGCCGGAATCGAGGAAGCGCCCCTGGAGGCCGATGTGATCGTGTGCCACGTCCTCGGCGTGGACCGCACCGCCCTCTTCGCCCACCCAGAGCGCGCGACGACCGACCCGGAGCGACGTTCCCTCGACGCCCTGCTCGCCCGGCGCACGACGCGGGAGCCGCTGCCGTACATACTGGGCCGTCGCGACTTCTTCGGGCTGTCGTTCGTAGTGGGACCCGCGGTGCTGGTGCCCCGCCCCGAAACCGAGACGCTGGTGGAGGAGGCGCTGCGGTGGGCCGACGCCCCAGAGCGGCGAGGGCGGCCCCTGGCGGTCGCCGACGTCGGGACGGGAAGCGGCTGCGTGGCAGTGAGCCTGGCGGTCCACCTCCCCCACGCCACGGTCCACGCAACCGACACGTCCCGCGCCGCCCTGAACGTCGCGGGAGAGAACGCACGCCGGCACGGGGTCGCATACCGGGTGCGCTTGGTCAGGGCTGACCTGCTGTCGTCGTTCTCGGGGCATCTGGACCTGGTGGTCGCCAACCTGCCGTACGTGCCCGACGCCGACATCGCGGGGCTCCAGCCGGAGGTCGCTTGGTTCGAGCCCGCAAGCGCCCTCCGCGGAGGCCCGGAGGGAACCGACCTGCTGCTTCGCCTGCTCGCATCGGCGCCAGGCGTGCTCGCGCCTGGAGGCGCGGTCATGCTCGAGCTCGGTCCGCCGCAGCGGGACGTCCTGGAATCGGCCGCCAGACGATTCTTTCCAGGAGGCGCGGCGCGGATCGTGAAAGACCTGGCCGGTCGGGACCGAGTCCTAGTCGTCGAGACGGGGAGGGACCCTCGTTGATCATCGTCGAGGTCTTCGGAACCGTCATCCTCCCCATCGTCGGTATCGTCGTTATCGGCATGGGGCTCCAACGGTGGAAGCCGGCCCCGGTGCAGTCGCTGAGCCAGGCCGTGTTGTACGTGTTCGCCCCCGCGCTGGTGTTCACGGGGCTGGCGACCACGGAGCTACCCATCCAGCACATGGGAAAGATCGTCGCCTTCGCCTTCCTGCTGACGGCGATCATGTATGTCATAGCCAGAACCGCGTCCTGGGGGCTCAAGCTGGAGCGCGACGCGCAGGGCGCGTTTCTGCTGTCCGTCCTCTTCATGAACGCAGGCAACCTGGGCCTGTCGGTGGTCCTGCTGGCGTTCGGGCAGGAGGGGCTGGAGCGGTCGCTGATCTTCTTCGCCACGCAGGCAATGCTTAGCTCCACCGTAGGGGTCTACCTGGCGTCGCGCGGGTCTAGCGGGGCGAAGGCGTCGCTGATATCGGTCGCGCGCATGCCGCTGCCGTACGCGGCCGGCCTTGGGCTCGCCTTCAACCTGCTGGGCGTCACGGGGCCCGAGCCGTTGATGCAAGCGACCAGCCTACTGGCAGCCGCGACGATACCTGGGATGCTCCTGGTGCTCGGACTGCAACTGGTGTCGCAAAAGGGCATCGAGGAATGGCGGGCGGTGGGGGTGTCAGCCGTGCTGAGGCTGGTTGTGTCGGCGGGGCTGGCGTACGGGCTGCTGGCGCTGCTGGGGCTGGACGATCTGAGCCGCAAGGCGCTGCTGGTGCAGGCCGCCGCCCCTTCCGCCGTGCTCACGACGATCCTGGCCGTGGAGTTCAACGCCCGCCCGGCGCTCGCGACCAGTGCCGTGCTGGTGAGCACCGTGGCGAGTCTGGGCACGCTGACCGTGCTGGTGGCGCTCCTGACCCGGTGATGTCCGCGAGCCGCCCACCGACCGTTCCTCCGCTTGACTCCGGTCTTGCCTCACAGATACACTTGGGCCAACGGGCGGTTAGCTCAGTGGCCTAGAGCACTGCGTTGACATCGCAGGGGTCGGAGGTTCAAATCCTCCACCGCCCACCACCGCTCTCCCCTTCGCCACGCCGTTCCCACGAATGCCTGCGCGGTCGCCCGCCGCCCTTCGCCAACTCACGCGAGCCGCGCCACACACAGCGAGACTCGCCGCTCCCGCCATGTCTGCCGTCCCTCCCGTCGCGGTTGCGATGTATCCCTCTCGCGATGGCTCGCATCGAAGACGTAGAGCCAAGGACAGGAGGAAGAGCGCGATGGACCTCAACGCGGGCGCGGCAATCAGCGCGGGACTGGTGGGGACGGCGGCGATGACCGCTGTCCTGTACATGGGAATCGCCTTGATGCCGCGGCAGATGAAGATGAACCTGCTCTACATGCTCGGGACCATGATGATCCGGAGCAAGGGCGCAGCCTACATGATGGGCGCGATGATGCACACCAGCATGGGCATCGTCTTCGCCCTGATTCACGCGGGCCTGTACCAGGCCCTGGGACTGGAGAGCGGACTCGCCGCTTGGGGGCTCCTGTTTGGTTTCGCTCACTGGTTGGTTGTGGGCATGGGAATGATCGGCGGAATGCACCCGGTGATGCGCGCCGGCGAGATGCAGGCGCCTGGCTTCTTCGTCAAGAATTACCCGGCCATGACCATCGGTGGGTTCCTGATGCTCCACCTCCTGTACGGCCTGGTCGTCGGCGTGGTCTACGATGCATTGGCCTGAGGCCCTGCCTTGGGCGTCCGTCGATGGATGCGCCGTCTCCCTGACCTCGCTTGACCGCGTGCGCGGAGGCCGCTAAACTAGCCGATGTCGCGGCTCGACACGAACGGCGGCGCGGTCCTTCGGGGTCATGGGAGAGGGGGTTGGTTATCGCTCCCTGCGTAGAAGAAGAGACCTGCAAGCACCACTGGCTCATCGAGAGCCCCAGCGGACCCACCAGTGTAGGCGAGTGCAAGCTCTGCGGCGAGCTGCGTAAGTTCCGGAACTCGGTGGGCGACACGGGGTGGGAGAAGGAGCCTCCGGCCGAGAGAGCGCTCCCCAGGGTCGCCCGGCGGACCTCGGTGGACGCGGCCCGAAACGACGATCCCAGCGGCTGAGCGTCGCGGGTAGCCCCCAGACCTGCAAGCCGCAACACCGCCAATCCGCTTCCCGCGGCCATTGCGGAGGCACGGGCCGATGCATCCGGTCGAGGCCCACATCCGGGAAACCATCCGCCACGAAGGCCCCATCCCGTTTAGCCGGTTCATGGAGACGGCCCTCTTTTCGCCATTCGGCGGCTACTATGCCGCCGAGGAGGCGGTCGGAGCGCGCGGCGACTACTACACCAGCCCCACGGCTCATCCCCTCTTCGGCCATCTGATCGCCGCCCAGATCGAGCAGATGTGGGTGCTGCTGGGCCGGCCCGACCCATTCACGGTGGTCGAGGCGGGCGCTGGCGCAGGTCTGCTGGCGCGGGACATCGTCGCCGGATGCGCGGCCCTGGACCCCAACCTCGCCCGTGCCATTCGCTATGTGGCGCTGGACCACGTCCGCCCACCGGGCCACGATCGGCTGCCCGAGGGAGCATCGAGGCTGGTGGCCAGTGGCGTGCCGCTCCGGGGAATCGTCGGGTGCGTCCTCTCCAACGAGCTGTTCGACTGCTTCCCAGTCCACCGCTTCCAGATGAAGGAAGGCAGGCCGATGGAAGTGTACGTCGGACTCGTCGACGATGAGCTGGGCGAGGTGCTCGACGAGCCATCGGACCCGGAGATCGCCCGCAGAGTGCGCGCGGCGACGGGTGACGGGCTGCCAGAGGGCTACCGTGGAGAGGTCTGCCTGGGGCTCGATCCCTGGGCCGCCGAGGTCGCCGGCGCCCTGAGCCGAGGTTTCGTCCTCTCCGTGGACTACGGAGGCGTCGTCGAGGAGCTGTACGCCCCGCATCGCGCCCGCGGCACGCTCCGCTGCTACTACCGCCACACGGTGAGCGGAAACCCGTACATCCGCGTGGGGCGGCAGGACATCACGGCCCACGTGGACTTCTCCGAGCTGGCCCGCGCGGGGGAGCGCCACGGCTTGACCACCCTGGGCCACGGCACCCAAGGCGAATTCCTCCGCAACCTCGGCGCCGAGTTCTTTTTCGAGGCGCTGGCGCGGAGAGCCAGACGAAGAGCGAACGAAGCGCTGGACCGGGGTGGCCAGCCCGCGCACGCTCCCCAGGCGCAACCGATGGATCGAGGGGAGTACCAGGCGAACCGCATGGCGATGGCATGGCTGCTGGACCCACAGGGGCTCGGCGGATTCCGGGTGCTGGTACAGGGAAAGGGCGTCGGCGAACCAGTCCCCTGGGGGTTCGACCCGGACAACCCCCACCGCCGCTCCATGGCGGAGCGCATCGAAGCGTTGGAAACGCCGCTGCGGTCACAAGCCCACACGCCGCTGATGGAGGGCCGCTACCCCCACGCGGCCTTCGAGGTCGGCAGGGAGTGGGGCCTGGACACGGGAGAGGCGGCAGGAGGCGCGCCGGAGGACGGGGACTGATGCGCAGGTCGCGCCCGTTCAGCGCTGCTCGGGGCCGGCTCTGGGTAGGGGGCGAGCGGCGGCGGCGATGCGTCCACGAGACCCGGACACGGTCACTATGGTCGGTCGATCGACACAAGCTCGATCTCGAACGTGAGGGCCTCTCCGGCCAGGGGGTGGTTGGCGTCGATCCGGACGAACTCGTCCGAGACGGTCAGGACCGTCGCGACAGCCCCGTTGGCCGCCTGAACCTGGTCTCCCGCCTGCACCCCCTGCGGCGCGTTCGCCAGAGGGACCTCGACGATTAGTTCCTCGCTCCAGAGGCCGTACGCCTGCTCCGGCGCCATGCGTGTTGTCACGCTCTCACCGACCGACAGGCCACGGACGGCCTCGTCGAAGCCGTCGATCACCATGCCTGCACCGACCGCGAAGGAGAGCGGCTCCCGCTCCCGGGACGAATCGAACACCTCGCCGCTGTCCAGAGTCCCGTGGTAGTGGACCGAGACAGTATCGCCGTCCCGCGCCGTGAGGTTGCTCGACGCGGGTGATGCCGCGGGCGTGACGGTGGCCTCCGGACCCTGATAGAAGTCGGGTGGACCGTCGTCGCCGCCGCCGCACGCGACAGCGACGGCCATCACGGAGGCTAGGACGACCGCGAGCCAGGCCAGGCGCGCGTTTCCGAGCATCCGGCGAGGGGTGTTGGGGACTACGCCGCGCCGTGGCACTTCTTGTACTTCCTCCCGCTGCCGCATGGGCATGGCTCGTTGCGGGTGAACCTCCGGTTCCCGTGGATCTCCTGGAACCGCCTTCGGTCCGCCTTTCGCTCCTCGCAGACCGCGCACGTGCACTCCGACGGGTGGTCGCTGTACCAACTGGTCCGCTCCTTCCCGATGACCATTGGATGCTCCTCTCGCCGGCCCGGTCCTCGGAGACGCACCCTAGCGCGCACGGTGGCCCGGAAGCGCCACGCCGACACTACCGACCCGTTTTGGACGGAGGTCCGGCGCGCGAAGCAGTGCCGCCGTGTGCAGGCTCGGTCTTTCGCGACCCCATAGTCTGACACACGTGGGAGAAAGATTCCACCGTGGGCACGCCAGTCGTTCTCTCCCGACGGCCGCACTCGGCGGAGGCGCTGATAGCCATCGAGCGGCACTGACCTGGGAGCGACACGACCGTCTCGCTCGGCGCGCTAGCAGGCGGTGGGGCGTGCAAGCGTCGCCAACGGGAGCGTCGTCGTGACACCGACCTCGGTCAGTCCCGGCCAGACCGGCGACATCGCTCGGCGCTCCAAGCGCGTGCCGAGCCTCCCCGGAAGCCGTGGAGCAGGATGCGGGCGATGGAAATGGTCATCGCGGGCGTCGCGGTGGATGAACGAGGTCCTTCGTGAGTCTGCTAGAGCCGCGTCATGAACGACATCCGTGCGCGGGCCACCACGGCCCCGTCCTGGTTCGCGAACTCGGCCTCCCACACCACGAACGCCATGGGGCCGCTGCGCCCAGTCTTCCGATAGGCATCCTGGATGCCGCTCCGCTTCTCGATTATGTCTCCAAGATAGACCGGACCGAGCAGCTCCACCGACTCTCCGGTCTGGGTGCTCAGGTCCCCGAAGCGCTCGGGGAGGCCTAGGGCCCGGGCCAGATCGCTGATGCCCCGCAACGCCTGAAGCAGCACGAACGTGGGCGGGACCGGGCGGCGAATGGACTCGTCGCCGGAGGCCCCGTCGCTGGCAGGCCAAGCCTCCCCGACGGCCATGCAGTAGCCGGCTACGGCCTCCTCGGTGACCTCAAAGCTGCCCGAGGGGAAGCGTCTCCCAACGAGCCGGCGGTCGAACGTCAGATCGGGACTGGTCATCTAGCCCTGGCTCCTGGCCCCGACTCGGTGGTCTTGGACGCGCCCCAGCGTCATCGTGAGCCCGATCAGGAGTCCTGGCAACGGCACTATCGCCGCGCCCAGCACGGCACCGCCCAGGGCCTCGTCGGCGAACCCCGCCGGGTCGTGGTGGTAGGCCGTTCGGACGCGCTCGACCGCATCGGCATCCGCCACGGTCCGGCCCAGCACGAAGAAGACTCCGGACCCCCGTCGCCTGGAAAGGACCATCGCTAGCCCCGTACCTCTGAAAGCGATCCGCGCGTTAGCCGATGGCTGTCACTATACACCCTGAGTGTCGTAGGGGTGCCCGCTTGACCCAAGCCCGCAATCCGGGCATGATGGCCGGAAGCAGGCGCATATCGACAACCCGGCGAACACACGTAGGCAGGCGGCTCGATGCAGACGTACATCCTCCGTCGCGTCGCTCTGATGGTCCCCACGCTGGCCCTGGTTGCCGTGGCCATCTTCGTCCTCACCCACCTCATGCCCGGGGACGTGGTCATGATCCAACTGGAGGGGGCCGCCTCCTACTCGCCGGAGGACTACGAGAGGCTGCGGTCCGAGCTGGGGCTGGACAAACCGTACTTCGGGCAACTTGGCGACTGGCTGTGGGGGCTCGTCCGGTTCGACTTCGGCAACTCGCTCTGGAACAACCGCCCGGTCACTTCCGAGATCCTGCAGCGGCTCCCTGTCACCATTCAGCTGGCCCTCATGGCCTTCGTCATCTCGACCGTCATGGGCATCACTTTCGGCGTGCTCTCGGCGATCCGCCAGGACTCCTGGTTCGACCAGGTTACGCGCATTTTCGCCGTCGGCGGGTTATCCATGCCTGACTTCTGGGTAGGCACCCTGATCATTCTCCTCCCGCTGATCTGGTTTGGGTTCGGATTCGCGACGGCCTACACGCCACCGTGGGTGGACTTCACGAACAACATGCGGCTCATGCTCCCCGCCGCTGCAGCGATCGGAGTGCGGTCGTCGGCGGGCGTCATGCGCCTCACCAGGACCACGCTGCTGGAGGTATTGCGTCAGGACTATGTGCGCACGGCCCACGCCAAAGGGCTTCGGGAGAGGGTCGTCGTCTACCGCCACGCCCTGCGGAACTCCCTGATCCCGGTGGTCACGGTCATGGGCACGCAGTTCGCCCATCTCCTCGATGGGTCGGTGATCCTGGAGATGATCTTCGCCATCCCCGGACTGGGGCGGCTGTTCCTGGACTCCATCTCCCAGCGTGACATGACGCAGGTCCAGGGCAACATCATGATGATCGCCGCCATCTTCCTGTTCATGAATCTCTTCATCGATCTCTTGTACGGGTTCCTGGACCCGCGGATTCGCCACCGGCGAATGTAGGCCCGCGCGACGGCGATGCGGACGGCACGGCAAGGCATCACAGACGGGGGTAAGAATGCTGTATCGAATCAACCACATCCATCTGAAGGCGACCGATCCAGAAAAGGCGGCTGAGTGGTGGGTGCGGGCCTTCAACTTCCGAATCGTCGGCGACACGGTCCGCGACTCCGGCGACCGGTTCATCCGCTGCGAGTCGGCTGACGGACTCGGCGTCAACATCTCCGGCGCCCGCACCGACGAGCGGATGGGCGGCGCGGACGCCGACGCCCACTGGGGGTTGGAGCACTTCGGGTTCGACGTGGAGGACATCAAGGCGGAGGTCCAGCGGTTGGTGGGGCTTGGCGCCGTGCTCAAGGAGGGACCGATGGGCGGCGATCCGGGCCCCCGCATCGCCTTCCTCGCGGCGCCCGGCGACGTGCGGATCGAACTCATCCAACCCCGCCGCTGAGTCGCGGGCAGGGCACGCCCTGCACCCACTCTTGGGACGGGCCGCCAGCGCGAGCGGCGAATACTCCGTTCGTGGTGAGCTTGTCGAAGGCCTGTGGGTGGCCGTGGTTCGACAAGCTCACCACGAACGGGCATGGCGGGCGGGGTCGCTCCCCCCCTACAGCTCCTCCCAGTCCACCACGCCCGCGGCCCGCAGCGCGTCCACCTGCTCCCCG
>CAYTEC010000036.1:0-19685 GCA_964436745.1 uncultured Dehalococcoidia bacterium
ATGGTCCGGTCCCACTGCAAGATCAGGCCGGCGACTTCGTCATGTGCATGTGGGCCCTGCACTACCGCCACGGCGCCGAGGGCCAGGCCGCCATCGTGCGCGACCTGGCCCGGATGGTCCGCCCGCCCGGCCGGCTCCTCATCGTCAACTGGAATCCGAATGTGCGAACGGAGCTACTGCTCCCGCCGGCTGCGATCGCGGAGATACTCCGTGAACGTGGCTTCGAGTGCGCCGCACCGACATCCCTCGGCGAAGAGGTGGACGTGCTCGCCGCCCGCCGAGTCGAGGGGGAGCGGATGACGGTGAGGCCGCCTCTTCGCACAGCAACCACCGGGGGCTGAGCCGCGAACCGCCGCGTCTCCATCGCTATCAGGGGAATGAGAATCACCCCCAGCACGCCCGGGCCCAGCACCGTCAGGCCGGGAACCGGCGTCGGCGCGTAGTCTAAAGTCGCGGTTCCGGGCGTCAGGCTCACCCCAGTGATTACGGCCCCGGTCGCGTCCTTCACCACTACGTTCGACAGGGTCAGCACGGTGCTCGGTCCGTCCTGCCCCACTGACTTGACTTTGAGGCGCGCCAACACGTGGGTGCCATTGTGCGCACCCGTTCCACTGGACACTCCGCTAATGGTCACACCCAGGGCGTATCGTAGTCGATTACCGAGGCGCCGTACGGGCAGTCCCCAGGGTTCGCACCGACGATGTGGACGACCGTCTGGTCATAGGAGATCGAGCCGCTCCACGACTTCACCTTGTCGTTACTCCTTTGAACGCCCGAGATCGTCGCGCTCAAATCCACGGTGATGACGGCCGACAGCGTTCAGATGACCATGAGAATCATGAGGACCTCGACGAGAGCCCCTCCCCGCTCATCAGCAACGAACCGACGGGCGAGGGTTCGAGGAATCCAGCAGAACCGTAGCGTCACAGAGCGCGTGAGGCCCCCCTCGCTCGTTCACTTATCAGCGGCCATCCCATAGTTGTGAATACCGGCCGCCGGGGAGCGCCACGCCTCGAACTCCCCTACACCAACGCCCCCGAGGCTCCGAGCGCATCGACCTCAGCGTCCGTCATCCCCAGAATGTCCCGCAGCACCATGTCGTTGTGTTCCCCCAAGCATGGGGCCGTGAACTGGGTATCCGGGGTCTTCGACAGCCGGAAACTGGGGCCGTCGAAGGGGACCGGGCCGATGCCGCCGTGTTCGAGCGTGCGGAAGTGGCGACGGTGCTGGAGCTGCGGGTCCTCGTGCAGGTCCTGGGTCGTGGCCACCACCCCGGCGGGCACGCCGTAGTCCTGGAGCAGATCCTGAACCCGCTCCGGAGTTTGGCTCGCCGTCCACTCGCCCAGGCGGCGGTCCAGCTCTTCTTCGTTCTCCTTGCGGCCGGCCAGGGTATCGAGCCGGGGGTCGCGCGCCCAATCGGGATCCCCAAGGGCCCTCCGCAGGCCCTGCCACTCGTCGTCGGAGCCGACGGCGATGGCGCACCAGCGGTCGTCGCCCGTGCAGGGGTAGGCACCGTGGGGCGCATGGATGGGCGAGCGGTTGCCCTGGCGCTCGAACACGCGCCCGTTGGCCGTGTAGTCGACGACGGCCGCGGCGGAAAACTGGACGCCGGCCTCAATCTGCGACTGGTCGATGTACTGGCCCTTGCCGGTGCGCCGCCGGTAGTCCAGCGCCCCAACCAGGGCCGCCGCCAGGAAGCGGGGCGAGACGAAGTCCGTGTAGGCGCCGTAGACGTAGGTAGGGCCGCGGTCCGGCCAGCCGGTCACCGTGTAGAAGCCCGCGAGAGAGCCGCCGGTGTTGCCCGCGCCCGCAAAGAGGGCATGGGGGCCAGTCTGCCCCTGCTGGCACGTGCTGACCATAATCAGGTCCTGCTTGATCTGGCGAAGGCTCTCATAGTCCAGCCCCCAGTTGCGCATCGCCTTCGGCGTGTAGCTCTCAGCGACCACGTCCGCCCACTGCACCAGCCGCTTCGCCGTCTCCCTCGCCTCTGGCTTGGAGAGATCCAGGGAGAGACTGTACTTGCTGCTGTTGAAGTTGGCGAAGAAGTGGCTGCTGTCAATCCCAGGAATCCCGTCCTTGGCGGGCTGGCCGAGCCGCAGGCTGTCCGGCCGCGCGGTCGACTCCACGTGAACCACCGTGGCTCCGTGGTCGGCCAGGTACTTGATCGTGATGGGGCCAACGCCGATCCACGCGAAGTCGGCGACCTTCACGCCCTCAAACACTCGCTTGCTGTCCATGATTCCTCCTCGCTGCCCCGTCCGGGAGCCGAGCCGGCCGCGAGCGGGATACGTCCCGCGCCATTGGCGGACCCCTGGCTCCTGTCCCCTATATGACCCCCCTCGCGATGAGGCCCTCGATCTCGCTGCCCGAGAGCCCCAACTCCCCCACGAACACCTCATTGTTGTGCTCGCCGATGCGCGGGGCGGGCCTGCGAATGGCTATGGGCGTCTCGCTCATCTTCAAGAACGGTCCCGGATAGCGGATGGAGCCGCCCAGGCTCGGGTGTTCCACGTCGACGAAGTACTCCCGTGCGGCAAGTTGCTCGCTCTCCACGATGTCCTTCGCGTTGGTCGCCGGGCCAAGGCGAAACTGTCGCTTCAACCCCTCGTCGAAGAGTTCTACTTTCGTCTTCGTCATCATGAACTCGCCGACCGCCGCCTCCACCCTGTCCACCAGGTCCTGCGTTACCACGGACCGGTCGTACTCCGTCGCCCAGTCAATCGCCTTGAGGAAATCCGGGGCGGCCCCGTTCTCATCCATCCAGTTCACGAGCGCCTTCGCGGTCCTGACTTGGGAAGTCGCCCCGCCGGAGACGGCGAAGGTCACGAAGCCATCCTTGCACGGCCAGAGGCTGCGGATGCGGACGCCCGTCGGCATGGTGTTCACAGTTCCGCCACGGCGCTTGTAGGTGTTGAGCAACGGCCAGTAGCCCGTGGCGTCCATGTTGGTCCAGACCACGCACTGCTGGATGGAAACATCCACATGCTGGCCCTCGCCCGTCGCCTCCCGGTGGTAGTGGGCAATCATGGAGGCGGCAGCACCCTCGACCCCGCCGTGGAGCGCAGCCTGAGGGAGGCCGACGCGCACGGGCGGCCTGTCAGGATCGCCCGTCATATACATGAGCCCCCCCCGCGCCATGCTCACGATGTCCGCACCCTTGTGGTGGGCGTGGGGGCCGTCCTGGCCGAATGGGGTGATGGACGTGAGGATGACCCGGGGGTTGATCTCGCTAAGGGCTTGGTAGCCCAGCCCGATGCTATCCAGGTACCCCGGCTCGAACGATTCGACGACGAAATCGACCGACTCCACTAGCCGACGCACCAGCCGCTGGCCCTCCGGCGACGCGATGTCCAGCGTGACGCCCCGCTTGTTCATGTTCCAAAATAGCCATGAGAGGCTCTTCTCCGGGTGAGGGTCGTCCTGGTAGAAGGGACCGGAGCCCCTGGCCGCGTCGCCCCCAGGCCGCTCCACCTTGACGACGTCCGCGCCCATGTCGGCGAGCACCTTGCCGCACATGTACCCCTGTTCGTCGGTCAGGTCCAAGACCCGGTACGGGCCGAGCAAACTCCCGTCTTCCTGTCGTGGCGCCACCCGCGACCTCCGCGCGAAGATTAGGCGAACGCTAGCACAATCCGACGATCCCGGCAAGGCCCCGGCGAAAGCTGCCGACCGCGCCAGTGATCCCTGACGATAAGGCGCGTGGGCGCGTCCTATTTAGGTCGTCTGACCGATCCGGGGCCGATTGACAGACGGCGCGACTGTTCCCTATCATCCGCCCAGCGCAGAGAATGATCGGCGCGACGGAAGGGGGATGGCATGAAGGTCTACACAGGGGTGGGATCACGACACCTGGCGGAGGTAGGACCCACCGCCAGGAAGGCGGAGGAGCTTGGCTTTGACGGCGTGAGCTTTGGCGAGGTCAGTCAGGACGCCTTCTTGCCGGCGACCCTCGTTGCCGCGAACACCAGCCGCATGACCGTGGGCACCGGCATCACGCTGGCCTTCGTGCGGAGCCCTATGGCCACCGCGTACACTGCATGGGGCATCCAGGAACTTGCCAACGGGCGCTTCGAGCTCGGCCTTGGGAGCCAGGTGCGAGGCCACAACGAGCGGCGCTTCAGCGTGAAGTGGACGCCCCCAACGCCCCGGATGCGGGAAGTGATGACCGCGATCCGGGCCATCTGGGACTGCTGGCAGAACGGAACGCCCCTCAGCTTCAGCGGGAACGAGTACGCCTTCAGCCTGATGCCGCCCGAGTTCAACCCCGGCCCGCTGCCCGGCGGCCCCCCCAAGATCAACCTTGCCGGCATCAACCCCAACATGGTGCGCCTGGCGGGCGAGATGGCGGACGGATTCCTGCCGCACGGGTTCAACAGTGACCTGTACATGCACGAGGAGGTCCTGCCGAACCTGGAGGCCGGCGCCCGCCGGTCCGGGCGCTCCCTCAAGGACCTGGAGATCGCTGGCGGAGGGTTCATCATCTCGGGCCGCAACAGCGAGGAAGTTTCAAAGAACTACGAGGCCGCCCGCCGTCGCATCTCGTTCTACGGCTCCACGCGGGCCTACTTCCCGGTCTGGGAGGTCCACGGGTGGCAGTCTACCGGCGACCAGCTCCGGGAGATGTCCTTCCGCAACCGATGGAGCGAGATGCCGGGGCTCATCACCGACGAGATGGTGGACGCCCTGTGCCTCATCACGACCCACGATGAGCTCCCCGCGGCCATCCAGAAGCGCTACGGCGACTATGCCACGCGCATCAACCTGGAGTTCCCGCGCGACGAGGAGGGGGAAGCCGTGACCAAGAAGATCATCGCGGAGCTGCACGCCATCTCGGTACCGACGTAGCTCCTGCTCCCGCCTCTGACGAACCTCACTGCGGCGTGAGGTTCGTCAGAGGCGCCCCGACCGAGTGGCCGGGGCGCTTCGTGTGCCTTGGGGCCTTGCGTGGGGGTATACTGGACGGACGACCGTGCCTTCGGTGACGCTTGGGCCGAGTCCACCACCAGGAGAAGAGTGTGCCCAGGCAACCAAGAACGCAGGACCCCGCCCCATCAGCGCCCCCGCAGGGCGCTTCGCCGCCCGCCGCGAAGGCGACACCGCATCGCGCCGGCGCCGTGGCTCTCATCGGCCGGCCCAACGTCGGCAAATCCACGCTGCTCAACGCCCTGCTGGGGGAAAAGCTCGCCATCACGTCCCCACGGCCGCAGACCACCAGACACCGGCTGCTCGGCATCCTTGCCGGCGAGGGGCACGAGGTCGCCTTCCTGGACACCCCAGGGTTCATGCGCCGGGCCAAGGACCAGCTGGATCGCCGCATGCGGTCCCGCATCCGGGAGGCGCTGGATGGCGCGGACTTCGCCCTGCTGGTGGTGCCGCCCGTATCGCCCGGCGAGCCGGAGGCCAAGCTCGTGGCCGACCTGCGGCGCGAGAGCAAGCCCGCCATCCTGGCGGTCAACAAGGTGGACAAGGTCCGGAAAGAGGCCGTCCTGCCGATCATCGAAGCGTACGCGAGGCTCTACCCCTTCCTGGAGATCGTGCCCATCAGCGCCCTACGCCGAGACGGCACCGGTCAGCTGCGCGAACTGATCGTCGCCCACCTGCCCGAAGGCCCGGCGCAGTTCGGCTCCGACGAGCTCACCGACCGCAGCGAGCGGTTCCTGGCCGCGCAGCTTGTCAGCGAGCAGCTCTTCCGCCTGTATGGTCAAGAGGTGCCCTACGACACCGCAGTGGAGATCGAGGGGTTCGAGGAGGCGGACGGAGAGACGCGGCGGAAGGACCTGATACAGGTGGCGATCTACGTCAGCAGACCCGCCCAGAGGCGCATCCTCATCGGCCATGGGGGTGGGGCGCTCAAGGCGGTTGGGACGGAAGCGCGACTGGAGATGGAGCGGATGCTCGGCCGAGAGGTATTCCTGGAGATCTGGGTCAAGGTGCGCCCCAACTGGCGCGACGAAGAGCTGTTCCTGAACGATCTCGACTACTGACCGTCGGCATCATCGTCGAGGCGGTCCGGCTCCATCACCCGCAGAGTCTCGAACCGGATGCCCTCCACCCCGGCCGCGTTCACCAGGTCGCGAAGCCGTCGCTGCCCCCGGTCGAGCCGCGCCCGCCCCCGCTTCACCTCAACGAAGACGATCTCTCTGGGCTCTCCCGTGGCCAGGCCCGGGAATACGACGAAATCGATGGGGCTCCCCAGGAACCTGGCCTCCGTGGGGTCATACCGAAATTCCTCGAAGAAGGGCGACAGCTGCTCCGCGAACCGCCCGCCCAACGTCAGCCTGCTGCGGCGCTGGCGGTCCCGAAAGCCCGCCTCCATCTTGGCCGAGGCCCGGCCCGACCCAGCGCGGTACCCGATCCAGTACACCGCGACGCCCACCACGACGGCTACCAGCGCCACCGCGACCGCGGCCACCCACGTCAGTCCAAGCTCGCCCATGCTCGTCCCCCATCCTCGCCGGCCCATATCCCCCGCCTGGCGGAACCCCCATCGCCCCTGTCGGGGGATTGACAAGCGGGGAACGCATGTTCTATCATCTGGGCCGAGACGCTGGCGAACATTCTTTCTGATCTGGGATCCGCTGTCAACCGGGGCGCCTCCGCGGAGGGGCGGGGGCGCCCCCACAGGTCCGTCGTTCTGCCGAGCCGACAGGGACGATGACGTTGGAGTGCGAGGCTGGGTAGGCCCTGCGAGGGCCGGGGCGATTGGGCCGACCACCAGCGCGGCGGTGCGTCCTCTTCAGGAGAGCCAGGCGTAGAGCAAGGCCACCAGGACGCTGAAGAGCACACTGGCGGCGGGGAGCGCGAACATCCCTGGCCGGGGCTGCTTGCTCGCGAACGCTCCAGGGTCCGGGAGGTCGCCGGTCCGCACTGCGGGGTGGAGGGTCCGAGAGAACCCCGCGATCGCCCCCACGGCCCCGTACTGCACGATGCCGAACAGCACGCCCCACAGTACGGGCGGCAGCCAGGCGCCCACCGAGCGGTGGAGGCTCACCTGTACCGCTGCGACCACGATGGTGAGCCCCGCAAATATCGCCGCTCCCGACCCGTAGATGGATCCCTCGTCAACGAATACCGCGCTGCCAAGAAAGTGAAACGGGTTGAGCCTCACCCGGTCGGGCTCCAGCGCCGCGGCCAGGTACACCCCCGCGACGACGAGCGCTCCAGAGAGCAGCCCGGCCACCGCCACCGCGCCAAGGTGCATCAGCAACCCCCGGTTCATCGGTTCGGACATGTCCGCCGCCAGCACGCCCGGCTCAGGCGGCCACGGCGCACATCATACCGGCCGCCTCACGGAGCGTCCAGGCCGAGCGTCCCGGCTCCGGGCCGCCATTGACAACCACTACCAAGCCCAGTACGCTTGTCGTCAGCGGAATCCCAAGAACCTCCGCGAACCCCCCTTTCTGCCAAGGGCGCACGATATCGCACGGCACACGCCGACGACGTTGGAGCGAGCCAGGCAGGGCGGAACGACGAGAGGCGGATGGCCCGAAGAAGCGGCGGACAGTTCGACGGCGACCAGTACATGGAAGCCGCCCAAGGTGTGCTCCGGTGGATCATCCGCCGCAGCTTCATCTTCTGGGGAATCGCCCTAGGCGCTCTGGTGGTGGCCTGGCTCGCCACCGGCGTCTACACGATTAACCCGCGTGAGCGGGGCGTCGTCCGGCTATTCGGCCAGTTCAGCACCACCACCGAGCCTGGCCTGAACTGGCGCATCCCATCGCCCATCACGTCCCTGGTCCGCGTAGACGTCGAGACGATCCGCACGGCCGCCGTGGGCTTCCGCGTCGACGACGTGGGCCTGGTGACCCGAATCGCGGACGAAGCGTTGATGCTGACCACGGACAACAGCATCGTGGAAGCCCAGATGGTGGTCCAGTACCGCGTCCACGACGCCCGGGACTTCGTTTTCAATGTAAACAACCCAGAGGACGTGCTCCACACCACCGCCGAGGTGGCGCTGCGGAGCATTGTCGGGAGGACCAACCTCGTCGCGGTTCTAACTGTGGGGCGAGCAACGGTCGAGCAGGAAACGCGGAGCTTCCTGGTGGCCCTGCTCGAAACGTACGGCGTCGGCTTGGAGATTACGGACGTCAAGCTCCAGACCGTGGACCCGCCGGACCAGGTGAAGGACGCGTTCCAAGAGGTGGTCCGGGCGCTGGAGGACGAGACGCGATTGGAGAACGAGGCCAAGGGCTACGAAGCGGACCAGGTTCCGAGAGCCCAGGGAGAGGTCCAGGTCCGGATCCGGTCGTCCGCCGCATACAACCAGCAGCAGGTAGAGCGCGCGCGGGGTGAGGCGAACCGATTCCTCGCCCTGCTCCAGGAGTACCGGCAAGCGCCCCGGGTCACCCGAGAGCGCCTGTACCTGGAAACCATGGAAAGCGTGCTGGGTACCGTCGACAAGGTCCTCATAGACTCACAGGTGGACATCCTTCCGCTGCTCAACATCGAACAGCTCGCCGGACCATAGGAAGTCAGAATGGGTCGAGCGCTTCTAGCCGTCGTCGCTATCGCCATCGTGGGGCTGGTGGTCGTCACCCAGGCCCTCTACACGGTTGACGAGACGAACCATGCCGTGGTCGAGCAGTTCGGTGAGATCCAATCGGTTGAGAGCGCCCCAGGGCTGCACTTCAAGCTCCCGTTCGTCCAGAACGTGACCTACCTGGACAAGCGCGTCCTCACGCTGGACACCCCCTCACAGGAATACCTCACCTCGGACGAGAAGCGAATCCAGGTAGACCAGGTCACGCGCTGGAAGATTAGCAACCCCAGACAATTCTTCCTCTCGGCTCGAACGGAGTCCAGTGGACTGGCCCGCCTGAGGCCCCTGGTGGAGGCCGAGCTCCGCGCCCAAATCGCCGGCCAGCCGTACGATGTGATGATATCGGCGGAACGCGACACGATCATGGACCTGGTCAAGGACGGCGTGGCGCTCCGGGCGGACGAGAACGGCCTGGGAATCGCCATCATCGACGTACGGACCAAACGGGCCGACCTGCCAGAGGCGGTCGAGCAATCGGTCTACGACCGGATGCAGTCGGCGCGACAGATCGAGGCCGACCGCCACCGGGCCGACGGACAGAGGAAGGCGGACACGATCACGTCCGAGACCGACCGGGCCGTCGCAGTCATGCTCGCCTGCGCCGACCGCGTCGCCCAGGAGGTCCGCGGCGACGGTGACGCCAGGGCCATCGCCATCTTCGCGGAGGCCCTTCGGCAGGATCCCGACTTCTTCTCGTTCATTCGCCGGTTGGAGGCCTACCCCCAGACTTTCACCGACGAGGACAGGCTGATCCTGAGCACCGACTCCAACTTCCTGCGACTCCTGTCCGGCGAGTCCGTGCCGATCCCCGAGATCGAAGCCACGACGGGCGTCGTCGAGCCCCTGAGCGCGGAAGTGGTGCAGTCGCTAACCCCGGCGGAGGCGGACGCCCTCATCGTGGAGTGCCTCCCCAGCACCGGCGAGTAGCCTCCCCAGTCCTCCCGTTCAGCGCCCTCCGCAGTCCTTCCCTCCCACCGGCGGCGCGCCACGCCTGCTATCCCGCCACGAGCCGCGCGTAGACTTGGTCCGTCTTGGCCGCCATGATGAAATCGTTGCGGTGCAGGCTCTGGATTATGTATGTGGACCACGTGACCGTCACTCGGCCCCACTGAGTCGCCAGCCGGGGGTGATGCCCCTCGTCCTCCGCAATGGCCCCGACTGCGTCGGTGAACGCTAGCGCGCCCGCGAAATCGTCGAACAAGAACGTCCGCATCAGCCTCGGAATCCCGTTGTCCTCCACGAGCGCCCACTCTGCCACCCCCCGGTGAAGCTGCGCGATCTCCGCCTCCGTCACGCGGGGTGAGTCCCGTCGGCAAGCCGCGCATCGCTCGTTCGTCAGCTGAGCCATTTCCGCCTCCCCGACCCCGTTTTCGGCCCCTTGTCACCCATCATTGTATGGGGACGAACGCCCGCGTTGGAAGGCCGCGAACGATGGCAGCGTGCCCCGCGCCGCCCCACCCCAGGGTTTCTATAGTTGTTAGAGGACAGGTCCTTCCGTGGTCCTTCCCGGTCCTTTCGTGGAAGGATCGAAGGGCGAGCGGGTGGTCCGCTTGGCGCTCCGTCCGCCGTGTACCGAATGGTCCCACGCGCCCACCCTGATACTCGTGAGGGGCTGCGCCCCTCACCCTCCCACGGGTCCTAAACCCGGACTACTGAAGGACACACCACGAACGGGACGAGCGCCCCCGGACGGTCCTTCCACGGGGGTCTGGGGGTATCCCCCAGAAGAACACCGTTCGGGTGGGCGGGTGGGACAGACCGAGCCTGCCCGGAGGACATCCCGGGGGGTCCGCAGCCCGACACCGTGAGCGGGGTCTACCCTGAACTCAGATAATCAGAAGGCCCTGGGCCCGCCCGGCGGTGCGCGGGGGACCCCCGTGGGGTATAGTGTGTGGGCCATGCCATCGGGCCGCGTCCGGCCCCATCAACCTCGGGAGCTCACATGGACCCCATAGCGTTTGAAAAGTTCACCCTTGCCAACGGCCTTGACGTGATTCTTCATCAGGACCGCTCCCTGCCGTTGGTGGCCGTCAACGTCTGGTATCACGTGGGCTCCAAGGACGAGGAGGCCGGCAAGACCGGTTTCGCCCATCTCTTCGAGCACCTGATGTTCGAGGGGTCGAAGAACCACAACCTCAGCCACTTCGACGCCCTCCAGAAGGTCGGCGCGTCCCTCAACGGGTCAACGGACATTGACCGGACCAACTACTGGGAGGACCTACCCTCCAACTACCTGGAGCTCGCGCTGTGGCTGGAAGCGGACCGCATGGGCTTCCTGCTGGACGCCGTGGACCAACGCCGGTTCGACATCCAGCGCGACGTGGTCAAGAATGAGCGCCGTCAGAGCTACGAAAACCGCCCCTACGGCCTGGCGGACCTCCGGCTCCAGGCCGCCACCTACCCCCTCCCGCACCCGTACCACTGGCCTACCATCGGCTTCCACGAGGACCTGGATGCCGCGGACCTGGACGACGTGCGCGCCTTCTTCCTCCGCTTCTACACTCCCTCAAACGCCAGCCTAGCCCTGGCCGGCGACTTCGACCTGGGAGCGACGCGTGATCTCGTCGAGCGCTACTTCGGCGACCTGCCGCCCGGATCGGCCCTCCCCCGCGCCGGACGCACCGACTCGCCGCTCCAGGGCCGCGCCGATGTAACGCTGTACGACCGAGTGCTCCTGCCACGCTTCTACGAGACATGGCCCACGGTCCCGCGCTTCCATCCCGATGACGCGCCTCTCTCCATGCTTGCAGCGATTCTGGGCGACGGCCGAAGCTCCCGGCTCCACCGCGCCCTGGTGCATGACCGGCGCATCGCCCAGGGCGTGGGCGTCTTCCACGGACCCGCGGAGATCGCGGGGGATTTCCAGATGGAGATCACCGCGGCCACGGGTCACACTGCAACCGAGGTCGGTGACGCGGCCCTAGCCGAAATCGAGCGGCTTCGCGCCGCGCTGCCGGAGCCGGAGGAGCTTGCCCGGAACAAGAACCGTCTGGAGTGGCGCCACGTGCGACAGGCGGCCAGCATTGGCGGTTTCGGGGGGAAGGCCAACCGGCTCAACTCCTTCAACGTATACACCGGGGATCTGGACCTGATCAACCGAGACCTGGAGCGGTTCCTGGCCGTCGAGCCTGAGGACATTCAGCGCGTCGCGAACCGCTACCTGGGCGACCGCCACGTTCGCATGGTGGTGCTCCCGGAGCCAGCGCGCAGCCACGCCGCTCCCGGCCTTGACAGGAGCGTCGAGCCGCCGCCCGCGACAGTGAAGCCCTTCACGCCTCCCCTGCCTCAGCGCTCGCGCCTCAACAACGGCCTCCGGCTCCTGACGCTGGAGAAGCGGGGGATCCCAGCCGTGGGGTTCGCACTCATGGTCGACACCGGAGGCACGTCCGACCCTTCGGATCTCCCCGGCCTCGCCTCCTTCACCACATCGATGCTCCAGGAGGGCACGCGGGACCGATCCAGCCAGCGGATATCGGACGACTTCGAGCACATGGGGATCCGCCTTGCGTCGATGACCAGCCGCGAGCACACCACGCTGGGCACTGAGGCTCTGACACGCCACTGGCCCGCGGCGCTGGAGCTGGTGGCGGACCTTGCCCTCAACGCTTCCTTCCCAGAGGACGAGCTTGCGCGCGTCCGGGACCAGCGCCTCACCATGGTGCGGCGCTCGCGCGACGACGCCACGGCCATCGCCGAACGGGTGACGGCGGGCCTGTTCTACGGCCGGGGAACCCCCGGCGGCCACCCTCTCTCCGGCACCGAGGCCGCCCTCGAGTCCATCGGCCGGGGCGATCTCTTGCGGCACTATCGAGCGGGCTTCGGCCCGGAGCGCGCGACGCTCATAGTCGTCGGAGACGTGACGATGGACGAGGCGAGCGCCATCGCCGAGGAGCGCCTCGGTGGCTGGACGAGCGACAGCGCGGGCACGACGGCGGCTGAGCCCGGCCCCGAGCCCTCGCCGCGCGCCTCCACGACAATCTACCTGATCGACAAGCCCGGCGCGGCCCAGTCCGTCATCCGCGCGGGCCACCTCAGCGTCCCGAGGAAGCACGCCGACTACATCAAGCTGCTACTGCTGAACCACACCTTCGGGGGGCAGTTCACGGGGCGGCTCAACATGAACCTCCGCCAGGACAAGGGGTACAGCTACGGCTACCGCTCCTGGTTCGAGTGGCGCCCGGCATCGTCCATCTTCCTGGCCGGGGGCTCGGTCCAGACCGAAGTGACCCGCGAGAGCGTGGAGGAGACGCTGCGCGAGTTCATCGACATTGGCGGCGGACGGCCGCTGGAGGAGGCGGAATTCGAGGCGGCCAAGGCCTCCGTGCTGCGCCAATTCCCGTCCTCGTTCGAGACGCAGTCCCAGGTGCTGGACCAACTCACGCGGCTGGTCTCCTTCGACCTGCCCGACGACTACTATGGGAGCCTGGCCGCCACCATCGACGCCGTGTCGCTGGACGACGTCCACCAGGCGGCGCGGGAACGGGTGGAGGCCGACCGGCTGGCGGTGCTGGTGGTGGGCGACGCGTCGGTCATCGAGCCCGGCCTGCGGTCGCTCGGCTACCCCGTGTTCACGTTGGACCACGAGGGCCGGGAGCTGTAGGAGGCGTAGAACGATGCGCGATGGAGCCCGAAGAGCCCACCACCAGTGACACCAACGGATGAATTACCCAAGGTATGTGTGATCTTGGGCGCTGGAGCGTCGAAAGACGTTCACAATGGCAGCGCGCCCATCCTGCTCCAAGGAAACTACAGGCCGCCTTTGGCCCGTGACTTGTTCGCCATCAGCACACACCCCGAGTACTTCGCGGTGCTACAGCGCTATCCTGGGGCCCAATCGCTGGCAGCCGTCCTGAGCCCGCCCAGTGACTCATCGGGATTTGATCTGGAAAGTCGCCTCAGGGAATTGGCTGAGCACCCGGACGAGCGCGTTCGGCAACAGTTCAAGCAAGTGCCACCTTATCTCCGGGACCTGCTCTGGTTCGCGAGTTACCAATATACGCCAACGCCTGGCACTTATCTCCAGCTAGTGTATGCACTTCTCGCAGATTCTCCACATCACGTCTTGTTTCTGGTGCTGAATTATGACACTCTGCTGGAACAGGCCCTGGCACAGTTCGACGGCACATTCATATATGACAGCATCACGGCCTACGTGAGGGAGGATCGACAGAGCAAGGTGGTGAAACTGCACGGCTCTATTAACTGGTTTAAACTGATGGATGGCAGCGGCCTAGACCAGGATCTACTGGCGCTCCTTGACGATGCCGTCGCGCCATCGTTACGGCCTGCCATCCAACTGGTGGGAGTATCAGATGGAGAGGACGCACTGCAGAGATTTGAGAGTGGGGTCAGAGCTTTTCGGGGCCAACGACGCCGGCCCCCTGGCTTCCTCTTCACTAACGGGTTCAGGCGGTATGTAGATAGTGGAGAAATGGCAGCATTCGCGGAGTTCCAGCCCCGCTGAGGGCACGCCCTGCCCGCCTACTGCCCCTCCTCGAACTCACGCGTCATCCGTCGCATCCCGTAGCTCCGAAACCCCTCCGCGAACTCGTACGGAACGTCGTGCCCCCGCAGCATGCGCCGCCCCATGGTCTTCATCCGCTCGATGAACTTGTCGTCTCCCTCGCCCTCGCCCGCCCAGTCCTTCACCTGGCTGGTGTGGGCCATCAGCGAGCGTATCTTCAGGTCCACCACGTCCCCGATGTCGATGAATGTGTCTGGCGACTCCGAGCCCCAGAAGAACAGCTCTTCAACCCCGTGCCCCACCAACCCCTGCTCTATGTGCTCCGGGTAGTGGAGGTGGTCGCGAGCGTAAGGGAACACCGCGTCGGCCGTGACCAGACCCGCGATCCGGTGGTCGCGGTGGTTGTAGAAGGTGGAGCGGAACGGCTCGGTGGTGAACACCACCTCCGGCTTCAGGCGGCGGATATGGTAGACCAGCTCGCGACGAAACGGGTGGTCGTCCTCCAGCTCGCCGTCCCCGAAGTCCAGGAACACAACCTCTGACACGCCGAGGATCTCGGCGGCCCGGCGCTGCTCGTCCTGGCGAGCCTGGGTCAGGTAGTCGGCCGTCATGTCGGTGGCGCGGCCGCCCTTGTTGCCGCTGGTCGCCACCACGTAGAAGACCTCCTTGCCCGCTTTGACGAGCTTCGCCACGGTGCCCCCGCACCCGATCTCGGCGTCGTCCGGGTGGGGCGTCACCACCAGCGCCCGCTGCACCGGCTCAAGAGCTTCCATCGATCCCTCCTGGTCTTTCGTCGGGCGTTCCCGCGCTCAGCAATGACCATTCATGGTACGGGGGCCGAATCGGACTTGTCCAGGCATCGTGGCCACGCCCAGGACCCACCCACGTGTCGCCGTGAGCGGCATGCGCGTCGCGGCTCGGTGCTATAATGCGGGCACTCGGCGACGGGTGCTGGAAGGCCCGCGGTGCGCGGGTCGAGCCGGGAGACAGGGGGTGGCACGGTGGCCGACAACGCTGCGCTGATGGAGATGCTGCGACGGATGCTCCGCATCCGCTTCTTCGACGAGACCTCCTCCGAGCTGGTCCAGCGCGGGGAGCTGGTGGGCGCGGTCCACGCCTACATCGGCGAGGAAGCCGTCGCCGTGGGGGTGTGCGCCGCCCTCCGCGACGACGACTACATTACGGGGAACCACCGCTCCCACGGGCACCCGATCGCCAAGGGCGCGGACGTGCGCAAGGCGATGGCGGAGCTGCTGGGGAAGGCCGCCGGATATAGCAAGGGCAAGGGCGGCTCTATGCACCTGGCCGATTTCAGCGTCGGCATCCTGGGGGAATCAGGCATCGTGGCGTCGGCGCTCCCGGTGGCGGTGGGCGCGGCGCTGGGCAGCAAGATGCAGGGCACGGACCGTGTGGTGGTCGCATTCTTCGGTGACGGCGCCAGCAACCAGGGGGCCTGCCACGAGGCAATGAACCTGGCGGCTATCTGGAAGCTGCCGGTGATCTTCTTGTGCGAGAACAACCAGTACGCCGTGACCACCCACTTCAGCACCTCGGTCGCGGTGGAGAACATCTCGGACCGCGCGGTGGCCTACAACATGCCCGGCGTCCTGGTGGACGGGCAGGACGCGGTGGCGGTGTATGAGGTGACGGAGCAGGCGGTGGCGCGCGGCCGGGCCGGGCTCGGCCCCACCCTCATCGAGGCGCGCACCTACCGCTACCACGACCACTCGGAAGGCATCCAGCGGATCGGCCGCGGGCCGGCCAGGGAGCCGTACCGGACGGAAGAAGAGATCGCCTACTGGCGCAACCGCGACCCCATCGACATCCACAAGGCGATGCTGCTGACGGAGGGAATCGCCAGCGAGGACGACATCGTCGAGATGGAGGCGGAGGTGAAGCTGCAGATCGAGGAGGCGCTGGAGTTCGCCCGCTCCAGTCCCTACCCCGAGCCGGACGAGATCTTTGACGACCTCTACGCCACGCCGGTGGCCATCGAGAGGCAGTAGTGGTGGGCAGCACCGTCAGGAATGGGAAGACCGACACCCGGTTCCGTCCATCCTTCGACACGCTCAGGACGAACGGAACCGGGCGCTCGTTCATAGCTGGCCTCTCCCCATTCGTGGTGAACACCACCCCGTTCGTGGTGAGCCTGTCGAACCACGGACACGACCGCCCGGACGTGCCTGACAGTCCCCGCTGGGACTCGTACCCGTCGAGAGGTGCCACATGGCTGAGATGACCTTCGCCGACGCCCTGAACTTGGCGATCAAGGAAGAGATGCGCCGCGACCCCTCGGTGTTCATCATGGGGGAAAGCATCCGCGGCGGCATATACGGCGTCACCGGCGGGCTATCCCAGGAGTTCGACGAGCGCGTGCTGGACACGCCGCTATCGGAGAACGGCTTCATGGGGGCGGCGGTGGGCGCCGCAGCGGTGGGGATGCGGCCCATCGTCACGTCGCTCGCCAGCTTCATGTGGGTGGCCATGGACCAAATCATCAGTCAGGCGGCCAAGATGCGCTACATGTTCGGCGGGCAGGTGAAGCTGCCCGTCGTCTACCGGACCGGGATGAGCTACGGCAACAACATCGCCGCCCACCACACGGACCGCCCCCACTCCATGTACATGAACATGCCCGGCCTCAAGATCGTCATGCCCAGCAACCCCGCCGACGCCAAGGGGCTCCTCAAGACGTGCGTCCGTGACGACGACCCGGTGATCTTCTTCGAGGACAACAACCTGATGGGCGTCCGCGGCGAGGTCCCGGACGACGACGACTACACGGTGCCCCTGGGCGTCGCCGCCGTGCAGCGCGAGGGCACGGACGTCACCGTGGTGGCGCTGGGCGGCATGGTGCCTCGCGCCCACCGGGTCGCCGAGCTGCTCGCCGAGGAGGGAATCTCGGTGGAGGTGGTGGACCCACGCTCGCTGGTACCCCTGGACCGGCAGACGATCCTGGACTCGGTGGCGAAGACGGGTCGGCTGGTGGTGGTGGACCCGGCGCACAAGACGTGCAGCGCCGCCAGCGAGATCGCGGCGATGGTGGCCCAGGATGGATTCTGGTCGCTCCAAGCGCCGGTCCAGCGTGTGGCGAGCTTGAACGTCCACTTCCCGTTCAGCCCGGCGCTGGAGAAGCACGTCTTCCCCAACGAGGAAAAGATCGAAGCGGCCGTGCGGGCGACGCTGGAGTAGGGGGAACGCGATGACGAGACCGGCCCGGAGCAAGCCCTTGGCCGAGTGCCTATGTGGGTGCGGTGGAAGACCCGTCCAGGGACGGTTCCTCCCGGGGCATGACCAGACTCTCCGGAAGAAGTTGGAACAGCGGGTTGGAGGCTTGGTGCCCCTGAAGGCCCTCGTCGAAGCCCTCGACGGCTACGTTGCCGGCGACTGGTCACCACAGTCTCTCCGCCGACTCCTTGACGAGCTGGACGATCTGGTGTCCATTCACGCGCATGACGCGGCGAAGGCCAGCGAGGAAGAGGCGATTCCAATCGGCCAGGCGATCGAAGAGATCGAGTGGGTAAGGGCGGCAGTTCAGAATCCCGCATTCGATTTCTTGCGGGAGCCTAGCGAGGACATCTACACACTGGCTGACGGCAAGGCGTTTCGGGATGCAGGGTAGGAACGTTCTCGTGCCGTTCCCATTCGATGACCTCTCGGGGGACAAGGTTCGGCCCGCAGTGTGTCTGACGGACGCTGTGGGGAGCTACCGTCATGTGGTTCTCGCATTCATCACCAGCCAGGCGCCCCCGGACCCTCTCGACAGCGACCTCACCCTGGACTTTTCTGACCCTGACTTCCCAGCAACGGGTCTCAAGGTATCGTCAACCGTGCGACTCCACCGGATGATGACCGTCGCGACTTCCCTCATCCGGCGCGAGCTGGGCGAGCTGTCGCCCCGCCTTCAGGCATCGGCAGCGAACAGGCTGAAGTCGTTATTCAAGCTCCCATAGATCTGCCATCCTGACGACCCAGAGGTAGCCATGCCCACGAACGTACTCCTGCCCCAGTGGGGCATGAACATGCAGGAGGGCACCGTCGTCCGGTGGCTCAAGCAGCCGGGTGACGCCGTGCGGGAGGGCGAGCCCCTAGCGGAGATCGAGACCGCCAAGATCAACTCGGAGCTGGAGGCCCCCGCCTCCGGCGTCCTTGCCCACGTCGCAGTTCCCGAGGGCGCCACGGTGGGCGTCGGCAGTGTCCTGGCGATCATCGGCGCGCCGGGCGAGGACGTGGCAGCCCCGCCTTCGCAAGCCCCCGCCCGCCCTTCCGCGACCCCCAGGCCGCCCACCGAACCACGGCAGGCCGCCCCCGCTCACTCCACGGGCGCCGCGGCCCAAGTGGTGCCCGCGGCTCGGCGACTGGCCCGGGAGCACGACATCGACCTCGGCGCCGTACCCGGCTCCGGGCCGGGTGGGCGCATCTTGGAGGCCGACGTTGAGGCCGCCCTCGCGGCTCGTTCGGCCCCCACCGCCGAGGGAGTCCCGCTGTCCGGCATGCGCCGAGCCATCGCCGAGAGCATGATGGAAAGTGTCCGCACCACCGCCCCGGTGACGCTCATGGTGGAGGCCGATGTCACTGCGGCGGCCCAGCTGCGCGAGGATCTGGTGGGCCGGTGGCGGGCCGAGAGGACCCGGCCTCTGGCGCTTTCGCTGCTGGTCAAGGCCGTCGCGCGGGCGCTGGCCAAGAACCCGGACCTGAACGCCACGCTGGTCGGCGGCCGGCTGCGCCGCCACGATGACGTCGCCATCGGCTTCGCGGTCGCCGTACCCGAGGGCCTGATCCTCCCCGTGGTCCGTGACGCCCACGAGCGGAGCCTCCTGGAGGTAAACCGGGACCTCATGGACCTGGCGAGCCGGGCGCGCAAGGGCGAACTGACCCCATCCGAGCTCAGCGGCGCCGCGTTCACCATCACCGACCTGGGCGGCCTTGAAATCGACACGTTCACGCCCATCCTGGTCCCGCCCCAGGTAGCGATTCTCGGTGTCGGGCGCGAGGTCGAGAAACCCGTGGTCCGCGACGGACAGATCGTCGTGCGGTCGATGATGGCCCTCAGCCTGACGTTCGACCACCAGGCGACCGACGGCGCGCCCTCGGGCCGATTTCTGCAGGGCGTGAAGCGCGGCCTGGAGGACCCCGGCTGGATGGTGGAGTAGCCGCCGCTCCCACCGGCCACGCAGTCCCTACCAGGGCCAAGGTCCGCGCGGTATAATACGTGCTCACCAGGGCGGGAGGACTCTCCCGCCCTTTGCTTCACCCACGGACAACCGCCGGGTGGATTAGCAGGGGTCAGCAAAGATGAGCAGCACGCCCCACCGCATCGCCGCACTGAAGGCGCTCCTGGAGGAGCGCGTGGTCGTGCTGGACGGCGCGATGGGCACCGCGCTCCAGGCCCTGGACCTGACCGCCGAAGACTTCGGCGGCGCGGACTACGAGGGTTGCAACGAGTATCTGGTCATCACCCGCCCGGATGCCGTCGAGGGCGTCCACCGCTCCTACCTTGATGCCGGCGCCGACGTCATCCAGACCGACACCTTCGGCGGGACGCCCGTAGTGCTGGCGGAGTACGGCCTTGCGGACCGGGCGTACGAGATCAACCGCGCCGCCGTCGAGCTCGCCCGCAAGGTCGCCGACGAGCTCTCGACGCCAGAGCGCCCTCGCTTCGTGTACGGCTCGATGGGA
>CAYTEC010000037.1:0-5081 GCA_964436745.1 uncultured Dehalococcoidia bacterium
GCTGCTATGTACCAGCCGGGGTACACGCGACTCAGATCCGGCAACAAGCGCGTCCCCCCTTGGTTGCCACACCCAGCAGGGCACGCCCTGCACCCACATGATTCCTTGTGCTGCCTGAGGGCGATAGCTTGGCAGAGTGGCAGATCCACCGCCGAGCGCGACCGTGTGTGAGTGGCAGCGCCACTGGCGGCGAGTGCCCGCCGTTCCGTTGAAGGAACGAATCACGAGCACCCACAGCTTGCGGAGAGCCTCCCCAAGCTGTGGGTGCAGGGCTGGCCCTGCCTAGGCTGGCTTGAAGGCCACCACCTTGACGCTTGCGACTTCGGTCGTGCCCTCACCCATCGGCCGGCTGGGGCCATCCTGATTCATTTCGATGGCCTCGAAGCCGGCCGCCGTCAGACGCTCGGTGTACTCGCTCTGCTGGTCGGCCCCCGCGATGCAGGCCGCCCACTTCTCGGGGTCGTCGCGGACCTCCTGGGGCACTGGGCCAAGCGCCATCATGTCGGAGATGTGCATCCTGCCGCCTGGGGCCAGGACACGGAACGCCTCCTGGAACACCGCGCTCTTGTCCGGGGATAGGACTACCACGCAGTTGGATATGACCACGTCCACCGACGCGTCCGGCAGCGGCATGCTCTCCAGCTCGCCGTGGACGAATTCGACGTTGCTGATGCCCATGTTGGCTGCGTTCTTGCGGGCCAGGGCGATCATGTCGGGCGTCATGTCGAGTCCCGTGACGTGGCCCTCCGGGCCCACCTGCCGCGCCGCCAGGAAGCAGTCGATCCCCCCGCCCGAGCCCAGGTCGAGCACCCGCTCGCCGGGCCGGAGGCCGGCAAGCGCCGTTGGGTTCCCGCAGCCAGCGGAGGCGGCCACGGCCGCCGTGGGCAGGCCCTCGAGCTCCGCCCGGCGGTAGAGGTCCGGGAACGCGCCGAGCGTCGCATCGTCGGTCGCGCAGCAGGAGGCGTCGGCGGTCGTGAGAACCATCAACGACGCCGTGGTCCTGGCCCGCGCCCCGTACCGCTCGCGCACGTGCTCCTTCACCTTCTGATCGTCCACACGCTGTTCGTTACTCATCTCACTCCTCCTTTGGTTAGCCCAACAAGTTTCAATTCCTGGGGCTGGCTCAGCGCCATCACGGCGGTCGCCTGGACCTGGGGCAGCATCTTGCGCCAGACGCTGCCCGCGGCTCGGAACGCCTCGAACCCAGCCTCCGTGAGGTGGCACACCCGCCGGACTCGGCCGCCGTGAGTCTCGGACGTGACCTCCACGTAGCTGCCCTCGGTCAATTCTTTGAGCGTGGAGTAGACCATGGCCTCGGTCGGCTCGCAGCACCCGCCGCACGCCTCCTGGATCGCCTGGTTTATCCGGTATCCGTGGGCGGGTCCCCGGGCGAGCTCCGCCAGAAGGAAGAACCGGCACAGGCTCCGCTTGACCAGGTTCTCCCAGTACGCCTCTTCCTGCATCCTGCCTCCTTCGCCATCCGCCTACATTACTAGACCCCGTTATGCATAACCTGCTTGGGTATCATATGCCGCCGCGCAAGGCGTGTCAAGGGGGCGGTCCGGGCAGAAGCTGAGTGCCAGGCTGCCCTTCGACGGACTCAGGGCGAACGACCGTTGGGGGTTGTCGTCCTCGGTGGACATACAGGGCGGGGGATCGCCGCCGACGACGGGGCGTCGGGCCCAAAGATACGAGGGAGGGGGGATGGATATCGGCGGGTGTGGCGGGATCGGTCAGCCTAGCCCAGGTCCGTCAACACCTCGCGGGCCGCGTCCACCGTCGCCTCGATCTCTTCCTGGGTGTGCGCCAGCGAGACGAACCATGCCTCGAACTGGGACGGCGGCAGGTAGACCCCCCGCTCCAGCATCCCGTGGAAGAACCGGCCGAACCGTTCCCGGTCGGACCGGGAGGCCGACTCGAAGTTGGTCACCTCGCCGTCGGTGAAGAAGAGCGTCAAGACGGAGCCGACCCTGTGCACCCGCGCCTGCGTCCCAGCCTCGCCGATCGCCCAGACCAGACCCTCTTCCAGGTGCGAAGAGAGAGTTTCGAGCTTGTCCAGCGCGCCCGGTCGGAGGACCTCTTCCAGCGTCTCGACCCCAGCGGCCATCGCGAGCGGGTTCCCGGACAGGGTGCCTGCCTGGTAGACCGGCCCAAGGGGGGCGATGAGCTCCATCACGCCGCGCCGACCGCCCACGGCCCCCACGGGAAGCCCGCCGCCGATGATCTTCCCCAGGCACGTCAGGTCCGGCGTCACGCCGTAGCGCTCCTGAGCCCCTCCAGGGGCGATGCGGAAGCCCGAGATCACCTCGTCGAAGATCAGCAGCGCGCCGTACCGGGTCGTCAGGTCTCGCAGACCCTCCAGGAACCCCGGCGCTGGCGGAACGACCCCCATGTTGGCCGCGACGGGCTCGACGATGACGGCGGCGACACCGTCAGGGTTGGCCTGCAGCAGCGCCTCGACCGAGCCGAGGTCGTTGTAGTCGGCGACCAGCGTGTGGCCGGCGAAGGCGGCAGGGACCCCGGCGCTGCTGGGCACCCCCAGGGTCGCGCTGCCGGATCCGGCCTGCACCAGGAGGGCGTCCGTGTGGCCGTGATACCCCCCCGCGAACTTGATGATCCCATCCCGCCCCGTGGAGGCCCGCGCTAGGCGCAGGGCGGTCATGCACGCCTCGGTCCCCGAGCTGACGAACCGCACCAGCTCCACCGAGGGCACGGCGTCAACCACCAGCCGCGCCAGCTGAACCTCCAACGGCGACGGGGCGCCAAAAGAGGTGCCGTTCATCACCAGGTCCCGCAGAGCGCCCACTACCCTGTGGTGCGCATGGCCCAGGATGAGAGGGCCCCAGGAGCAGACGTAGTCGATGTAGTCGTTGCCGTCGGTGTCGACTATATGGGAGCCGTGGCCCCGGGCGATGAACAGGGGGCTGCCGCCCACGGCTCCATAGGCGCGGACTGGAGAGTCCACACCGCCGGGGATCACCTCAAGGGCTTGGGCGTAGAGCCTCTCGGAGCGTTCATGGTTTCGCATATCGTCGCCCATTATATTTGGGCGAGCGGTTGTGGGCAAGCTGCCCGGCGCACCGCGCGTCGCGCCTCGGTTGACAGAGGCCCGACGCCGCACTAGAGTCCGGGGAATCCATGGCCGATGAGGGGGGGTGAGGGATGCAGAAGACTGAGTGCAGCCACTTCGGCGAGCAGATGGTGGAGGGCGTGTCGGCGAAGGCCACCGTCTGCCAGGAGTGCGCGATTGAGGGGCCGCTGCGAATGTGTGCGACCTGCGGCTACGTGGGCTGCTGCGAGTCCAGAGCCTCCCACGACACGGCGCACTGGAAGCAGACCGGGCACGCCATCATCGTCCGGATGCCCGTCGCCGACGACTCGTGGTCTTACTGCTACGAGCACGCCGCGTACCTCCAGTAAGCAGCCGGTAGGCAGCGCCGTCCGACGACGGGTGTCGAGGGGACGATCTGGAGGAGGGGAGTGGTGGCGGACCTAGTCGTGGCGTTGGACCACCCCGCGGCCAGGCTGCTCGCCGTGGCGGGCGGCAAGGGCGCGTCCCTGGCCAGAATGAGCTCGGCGGGCCTTCCCGTGCCCGAAGGGTTCATCGTGACCGCCTCGGCGTTTCGGCGCCCCGATTTCCCCCTGTCAGACGACCTGGAGCAGCGGATACCTGCCGCCGACCCGGCCGATCTCGAAGGCCTGGAGCGCCTGTGCGGCCTGGCCCGCCAGGGCATCGTAGAAGCCGGCGTTCCCCGTGACACAGCCGAGGCCGTCGCCGCGGCATACCGTGCGCTGGGCGAGGAGGCTTCGGTGTCCGTGCGGTCCTCCGCAACTTCGGAGGACCAGCCGTGGGCGAGCTTCGCCGGACAGTACGACACCTTCCTGAACGTCACCGGCCTGGAGGCCCTGCTGGACCGCCTGCGGGGCGTCTGGGCGTCCCTCTACTCCACTCGCGCGGTGGCTTACGGCAAGCGCCTAGGGGTGACGCCTGCCTCGACGTCGATGGCAGTGGTGGTGCAGAGGCAGCTCCGTCCCCAGGCGGCAGGCGTCATGTTCACCCGCTACGCCAGGACCGGCGAGGATGGCCGCTTGCTGGTCAATGTAGCCCTGGGCCTGGGAGAGGGCGTGGTGACTGGAGACGTACCCACGGACACCTTCTCTCTGGACGGCACTACGTTCGATGTCGTCGCGGAGGCCATCGGCGGGAAGGATGCAATGATGGAGGCCGCGCCAGGGGGCGGTGTGCGCCGGGTCCCCGTGCCGCACGACCGCCGGGAAGCCCCGGCCATGACGCACGCGGAGCTCGCCGAGCTGGGGCGGCTGGCGGGACGAGCGCGGGGCATCTTCGGCGGTCACCTGGACATCGAGTCTGCCGCGGAGCCTGACGCCGTCCATCTGCTTCAGGCTCGGCCGATCGCCGGGGATCAGCAGGCCCAGCCGTTTGAGGTGAGGTGGGAGAACCCCGCCGATTCGCGGCTGACTTGGGCCAGGGCTAGTCAGGCGGTCGGCGTCGGACGCGCCTTGACGCTCCAACAAGACGCCATACGCGCATATCTGGAAGGCTCGCGGGCGTGCTTCGACGAGACGGGCGCTCCGATGGCGCGCAGTCATCTAGTGCGATTCTTCAACGGCTACCCCTACGTCCGCGCCCCGCAAGTCGACGAAGCTGAAGTCTCCCGACGGCAGGAGCGCGGGCAGCAACGGGACGCGGCGCTCAGGCAGCAGGGCGCCAGCCTCTACGAGAGCGAGATCCGTCCCCAGGTGGAGCAGTGGTTGGCCCAGCTTGCCGAGTTTCGGCCCAGGCGTCGCCGCGCCTCCCTCGCCGCGTTGGAGGAGCATCTGGAGGATGCGATGCGGGGCTTTGGGGAAGTCATGGGCGACCTGCATTGGCGGATGGCCGCCGGCGCCCGCCTGGACTGGCCCTCGGAATACCGGGCCATCACCGGAGAGCCGGAGGTGGCGTCCGGAGCGCTGCTCCAAGCGATCCCCAACAGGACGACACGCCTCGCCCGCCGGCTAAGGGGTCTGGCCCAGCTGGCGCAGGACGACCCGGACCTGTTGGATACCTTCCGCCGTCGCGC
>CAYTEC010000037.1:5181-19244 GCA_964436745.1 uncultured Dehalococcoidia bacterium
CGCGCAGCGATTTCGCGCCCGCTTTCGCAGCCTGCTACGGGACTACGGCCTGCGGAACGGGAGGGGGTTCGGCTCAGGCACCACGTTCACGACGCCGACCTGGAACATGAGCCCTCAGCAGCCGCTCGATCTGATCGCCGTGTACATCGACCAGGACATCGCTCGGATCGAGCGACTGGAGGCAAGCGCCGTTCGGGCCCGCCGGCGAGAAGAGCGCCGGGTCCGGCGCATCCTGGCCGGTGACCGCGACCGCCTCAGCCGCTTCGACGTCGCTCTCGGCCTGGCGGTCGAAAACGTCAAGCGGATGGAGAACCACAACCACATCATGGAGCAGGGGGTCGCCGGCGCTCTTCGAGAGGCGATCCATTGGATGGGGCTCGGCCTGGTGCGGGACGGCCATTTGGACGACGCGGACGACGCGTTCCATCTGTCCCTGGCGGAGCTGAGGCAGGTCGCCCAGGGACAGCGCGGGGGAGACCTACGCCAGATCGTGACCGCGCGCGCCGAGGAGTGGCGGCGGGACTCTCGCCTGCTGCCGCCGCCGACCGTGGGCAGCGGCGGTCCTTCACCGATCAACCCAATGGCCCGTTATGATCTTCCATCGGACGTGGGGCTCGATGGCTCACTGCTGAGAGGGGTCGGCGCGTCACCCGGAATGGCGCAGGGCCGGGCGCGCGTGACGCGCATGGATGCACCCTTTCCGGAGGTGCGGCAGGGGGACATCCTGGTGGCGCAGAACGCCGGACCCGCGTGGACCCCGGTATTTCCCCTGCTGGGCGGGGTGGTGCTGGACAAGGGCGCCGTCTTTCAGCACGCCGCCCTTGTTGCTCGCGAGTACGGCATCCCGGCGGTCATCATGACCCGAGACGCCACCGCCGTCGTCGTGGACGGGCAGACGATCAGCGTGGATGCCGACCGAGGCATCGTGGACCTGTCGCCGCCCGCATAGGCTCGCGCCGCCTCGCGGGCCGCTCCGTCGCTCGCCACTCGGTCAATCACCGGGTGGCCATGACACACCCGGACGCCGCGTCTGCCAACCCGCGTGATCCGTGGCCCACATAACCAACGCTGCCACGGAGTGGGCAGGTCCCGAAAGCCTGAGTGCAGGGCGTGCCCTGCGTCACGGCCCGCCCTGTTGTCCGGAGCACCGGACCGCAAGGTCCTCCATGTACCACTCGCCGTCCAGGCGCACCCACCGCTCGCTCTCTTCCTCCCTCCCGCCGAGCCCAAGGTTGTCGCTCCGCTCGAACAGCCCCACCTCTACTAGGCCCTCGGAGCCGTCCACCGTCACGCGCGTCGGGCGCAGCTCGAGCAGGGTGATGGCCTCGAATCCGAACACGGTGAGGCGCGGCGGGGGTTGGTCCCTGAGGCGCGCCGGGTCGCTGGCCACGCACTCCTCCTGGTATCGGGGCGTCGTGAAGCGTTCGTGGAACGTCCGGAGCTGCCTGTGGCCATAGAGGGCATAGGCCTCCGCGGCCCGCCGCTCCAGGGCCTCCTGGGGCGATTCGGGCGGCGGCGCCGGACGGACGACGGTGGGCGAGACGACGGCGGGTGCGGGCGGGGGGGGCTATAGTCGGGACGGCGGTGGGATCGTCCGGACCCGGAGCGACCGTTCGACAGCCGACCAGGGCCACCGTCGCGAGCGCTATCGCCGCCGCCACCCAACCGACCACGGTTTCGTCTCCCCGGCGGGCCGCTGTTCGGCCCTCTCGGACAAATACCAAAGGGCCTCCCAACGGAGGCCCCCTGGTGGTTCGTCACCCTTCATGGTCCCGTCTATTTCGTGGGATGCCCGAGGACCCCCGTGGGGTTCCGTCGGCCGGCGCGCCGCTGCGCGAAGAAACCCTTCGGCAGGCTACCCAGGCTCCCGGAGCTTGGGTTCAGGGCGAGCCCTGCGGGGTCAAGGGCTGGCCCTTGTCAGACGGCGCACTCCCCCTCGCCCCGCTCCATCTTGTACAGGATCGTCTTCTGGAAGTCCATGTAGAGGTCCAGCGTGTCCCGCCCAAGAGGACCGACCTCCGCGAGGCCGGCGATGATCTTCTCGAAGGGCTCTCTGCCGACGCGCGCGGCGTAGTCCTTGAGCGCCTCGCCCTTATGCCGGTTGGCCCGGTAGTGCTCCAGGACCTGGAATGTGAGCTCCGGCACGCGCTTGGCTGGGATCCGGCCGCGGGGCCGGATGCCGTAGCGGAGGCTGGGGCCATCTTGGCTGCCGCCCACGAAGAGCTCGTAGGCGGGGACCTGGCCCCCGCCGGGGCCGTGCATCGCCGCTCCGTGGAAACCGATGTCCGCCATGTGGTGGCGGCCGCACCCGTTGGGGCAGCCGCTCATCTTGATGTGCAGCTTGCGGACGAGCGGGTCGCTCAGGAGGTCCGTGCGTCCGTTGGGGCTGGCGAGCGCGTCCTGCACCGCCACATTCACTCCCATGGACGAGGTGATGCCGAGCTTGCAGCTGTCGGTGCCGGGGCAGGATGTCACGTCGGTGATCTCGTTGTAGCCGCCTTCCGCGAGTCCCAGGGCGGCCAGGGCGCGGTACAGGTCGAACACGCGCGACTCGGGGACCCAGCGGAACATTATGTTCTGTTCGGGCGTGGTCCGCACGCGGTGGCTCGCGAAGGACCGGGAGATGGTGGCCAGGCCACGGAACTGATCGGGGGTCAGGTCCCCGCGGATCACGGTCACGGCGACGAAGCGGTACCCATCCTCCACCTGTGGGAACACGTTCGTGGCGCGCCACGCCTGGAACGCGACGTCGTCCCCGCCCTGGGGCCCGACGCGCTCCGGCAGGGCGGGGATGTCGTCTTGCTCGGGATCGAGGAAGAGGAGGCTGTCGTCGGCCTGGTACTCCAGTGCCCAGTCCTTCTGAAGCTCCTGATCCACCTTCTCCCGATACGATTCGACTCCTTCGCCGTGAATCAACACCTTGATGCGGGCCTTCATCTTGTTCCGACGCAGCGAAGCGGAGTCGTTGAAGACCCGCAACACCGCCTCCGAGACCTTCAGGAAGTCCTCGACCGGCACAAAGTCGTACAGCGTCTGCGCTACCAGCGGCTGGATGGAGGTGCCGCCGCCCACGACGATCCTGAAGCCCTCTTGCGTCACCCCGTTCTCGTCGCGGACCCGCGCGACGAAGCCCACGTCGTGCATGCCGACGGTGGCGCAGTCGTGCTCGCCGCAGGAGAACGCGGGCTTGATCTTGCGGGGCATATTGAATGTGAAGTCCCGCCGCACGAAGTTGCGGACGAAAGCGCCCATGTAGGGCTGGATATCGAAAGCCTGCTGGGGATCGGCGCCGGCCATTGGGCAGGCGGTGACGTTGCGCACCGTGTTGCCACAGGCGTCCCGGGTGCTGAGCCCGACGCGGTCCAGGACATCCAAGGCGTCACCGGCCTGGGTCAGCGGAATGAAGTGGACCTGGATGTTCTCCCTGGTGGTGATGTGGCCCTTGCCCAGGGGGGCGAACCGCTCGATGATCTCCGCCACGGCGTCCATCTGGTCCGCGTGCAGCAGTCCCCCCGGGACCTTCAAGCGCATCATGTAGACATCGGGCTGCCGCTGCCCATAGACCCCCAGCCGCAGACGGAAGGACTGGAACTGGGTGGGGTCCATCTCCTCGGCGAGGAACGCGGAGGCCTTATCCTTGAACTCCTGGACCTCCCCGTCAATGTACTGGATAATGGATGCGGGCTTCGCTGTCCCGGTCCCGTCTCGCCTCTGCTCCATGCCTTTCCTCCCCATCCTCCGCCTTTTCTCTCCGCCGCTGTTGGGCCTGGGTCCCCGCGGTCGCGGCTGGGCCGGCCTTTCGTCGCCTTGCGCCGGATGGCTAACAGGCTGATCAATAGCCGATTCGGATGACATCCCCCCAAGACATGCCGGTCACCGTGGGTACAAGGGGGACGTATCTGGAGACCGCCTCCATCCTTAGCCGGAATGGTGAAGGGAGTCCAGAGGGGCTTCACGCCTCTGGACTCCCTAGTACACTCGCGATTCTAGCGAGGCGCCGCCGACGTGTTCTTGGCTTGCTCCGCGTCCGCTAATACCTGGGCGACCTCCGGCCGCGTGAACTCCTGCGGAGGCAGCTCGCCGCGCACCAGCATCTCTCGGACCTGCGTTCCGCTGAGGGACACCCGGTCCTCCGCGTCGTGGGGGCACGTCTTGGCCGAGGCCATCCCTCCGCACCGGTTGCAGAAGAAGCTGTTCTCGAAAAAGAGGGGCGTGATCCCCAGGTCCGCCGCCGGAAGCGACCGGAGGAGCTCCTGGGCCTCGTAGGTGCCGTAGTAGCTGCCGACGCCCGCGTGGTCACGCCCGACGATAAAGTGGGTGCACCCGAAGTTCCTGCGGACCAGGGCGTGAAAGACGGCCTCCCGAGGCCCCGCGTAGCGCATTGCCGCGGGCAGCACGGACAGGAAAACCCGGTCCCGAGGGTAGTAGCCTTCCAGCAGGGCCTCGTAGCAGCGCATCCGCACGTCAGGGGGAATGTCGTCCGGCTTTGTCTCGCCCACCAGGGGGTGGAGCAGAAGCCCGTCTACCATCTCCAGCGCCGTCTTCTGGATGTACTCGTGGGCTCGGTGGACAGGGTTGCGGGTCTGGAATCCGACGATGGTGCGCCATCCCAGATCCCGGAAAGCCGCGCGCGTCTCCGCCGGGTCTCGCCGGTAGGGGGCCATCGAGCCCAAGTCCTGACGCTGGACCACGGTGACCTGACCGCCCAGGAGCACGTCTCCCTGCCGGTACACGGAGGCCACCCCCGGGTGCGCCTCCTCGGTCGTGCCGAAGGCCTGCTGGGCCTCCGCCGCCTTGTCGTACGAGAAGACGTCCGCGAGCGTAATCACTCCCAGGAGCGTCTTGGCTTCGTCGTAGAGCGCCACTTCCGCGCCGGGCGCCAGGCCCTGGGCCTCGTCCGTGGTGGCCGAGAGGGTGACCGGGAGGCTCCACAGCGCGCCGCTGGCTAGGCGCATGTTGGCCAGCACGCCCAGGTAGTCGTCGCGGGTCATGAATCCATCGAGGGGGCTGAAGCCGCCGACAGCGATCAGGTCCAGATCGGCCTGTTCGCGGATGCTCAGCACCACCCCCGGGAGTCCCGCGGCGCGGCCTCGGATGGCCTTGGCTTCGTCCGTTGATGCAAGCCGATCTACCAGAGCGCCGCCGTGGGGGGCGATTGGGTCGCGGGTGAGTGATGTCATCGGCTATACGCTCCCCGCGGCCTGCGCGGTGGATGCGGCGGCTGGGATAAAGCCCCCGCTCTCCAGACCAGCCAGGACCTTGGCAAGGCTCTCATCCACGGACTCCACATCGGTGTGGACGGTGACCTGCGGGTCTTCGGGGGCCTCGTAAGGGTCCGATACGCCGGTGAAGTTCTTGATCTCACCCCGCAGCGCCTTCTCGTACAAGCCCTTGACGTCGCGCTTCACGAGCTCGTCGAGCGGACAGGAGACGAATACCTCGAAGAAGTTCCCGACCTCGGCCCGCACCTGATCCCGGATCTCGCGGTAGGGGGAGATGGCCGCGACGACGCTGATGACACCGTTGCGGGTGAGCAGTTTGCTGACGAAGCCAATACGGAGGATGTTGGTGTCCCGGTCCTCCTTGCTGAACCCCAGGCCCTTGCTGAGGTTCGTCCGTATCACGTCCCCATCCAGGATCTCCACCCGGCTGCCTCGCTCCCGGAGCGTGTCGACCAGCCGATCGGCGATGGTGGTCTTGCCCGCACCGGACAGACCCGTGAACCAGACCGTTACTCCCTTGTCCAAGTCGTCTCCTCTCAGTTGGGACCCGGCCCGCGGGCCCGAGCCCTTGTGCTCAATCTTGTGGTGGGCCGCGCTACGCGGCTCCCCGGCCGATGGTGCCGTCCGCCTGCACGTGGATGCCGCACTCCTCCTTGTCGGTCCCTGCCCAGCGCCCGGCCCTGGGGTCCTCCCCCGGCTTGACGGCGCGGGTGCAGAAGGTGCAGCCGATGCTCGGGTATCCCTGGTCGTGGAGGCGGTTGTAGGGGACGCTGTTCGTCAGGATGTATCCCCACACCTGGGCTTCGGTCCAGTTTGCGAGGGGATTCACCTTGATCAGATCGGACTGGGCGTCCCACTCCACGATCCCCACTTCTTTGCGCGTGGCTCCCTGGTCGCGGCGCAGGCCGGCGATCCAAGCTCGCTTCCCCGCCAGAGCGCGGCGGTTGGGCTCCACCTTGCGGATCTCGCAGCACAGGTCCGGGTCCGTGGACCACAGCCCCGGTCCGTGCCGCTCAGCCTGCTCCGCCAGCGTCACGTCCGTCCGGTACCCCGTGGGGCTGAACGCGTACCGCTCCGACGCCTCGTCCCGCAGGGCGTACGTCTCGGGGAAGAGGAGATCGGTGTCAATGTAGAAGACCGGAACATCCGGGTTCACCTTCATGGTCATGTCCAGCAGCGTCATGCCCGAGACCCCGCCGAAGCTGCATGCCAGGGTTAGGTCAGGAAAGAACTCCTTGACGGCCCACTGCACGATCTCCTGGGGCGTCGAAGACTCCAGCTCCAGACTCGCCGCGCGGATCCGAGCTTCCGTCCATTCCGACTCCCTGGTCGTCTCAACCTTTCGAGCCACTTGTGCCCTCCCCGTCGGCCCCTTGGCCACCTTCCGCCGTGTACCGTGCCGTTTTCAACTCGCTATTACGCCACCGCCGCGATGCCCGCCACTAGAAGAGCCGAGCCCATGATCGCCCGCAGTCCCCGCTCCGGGACCCGGATCGTGGCCCGGCTGCCCAGGAGGACTCCCGGGATCGCGCCGACCAGCAGGTTCAGAGCCAGGACCCAGCTTACGCTCCCCATCCCGATGTGCCCCACGGTGGCCACCGCGCTCAGGACCAGGGCATTGGCCAGGTCCGTTCCCACGATGCGGCGGCCGCTGAGCCGGTGGAAGATGACCAGCGACGCCACCACCAGCGACCCGCCGCCAACTGACGTCATGCTCACCAGCACCCCTACGACGAATCCCAGGACTATGATCGGTCGCGGAGTCGGCGCGTGTGCGGTGTCGTCGCCACCGGAGAACGGGAGGCGAAGTCGCCGCTCTCCCAGAAAGAATTGGACGAGGACGGCCATTGCCGCGACGATGAGCACCAGCCCCAGGAGCCGCGTCACTCCGGCGTCCGTTGCTTCCTCTGAGATTCCGCGCAGCCCCGAAAGCAGCAGCAGGCCCACCACCGCTCCGGGCACGCTGCCCAGCGCCAGCAGCTTGACCAGACGCCAGTCCACGTTGCCCCACTTGTGGTGCGCCCACGCGGCGACCACCTTGAGGGCCGCTAGGAAGAGCAGGTCCGTGCCTACCGCGACCACGGGCCGGACACCCACCCACAGGATCAGCACGGGGGTGGTGAGCGCGCCGCCACCCATCCCCGTCATCCCGACGAGGAAGCCGACGACGAACCCGAGGAGCGCTATTCCGATTCCGAGGTCTTCCATCTACCGACGTACCATCCTGACATGAAGAATCGCCCGCGAGCGTGCTCGCCGGGCGATTTCGGGTTTCGTTCTGGCTGTCTTGGCCTGCGTTTACGCGCCAGAATCCCCCTCGCCCAGCGTTGGGGTACAACAACAGGCGCAACAACAAGCGCAGCTTGTGGCAAGGGCCAAGGACCGGACGGTCCGCCCACTCTTCACTTCGACTCCGCTGACTCCAGCCACTGGCTCTCACGCTCCCTGAAATAAGAAATCGCCCGGGCGTTACTCGCCGGACGATTCGGGGCTCCTCTAAGGAGTGTTGCGCTCAGCGCTTCCGCGCCTAGGAGCCCCCGCCCGACGACCGGGTGGTACAACAGCAACACGAACACGAGCAGCTTCCGCTGCTGCGCCCGACTGCCGTGGGGGTCCAGTTACTCCTCATCGAGTGTGAACTCTATCACTCTAGTCGCGGGGTGTCAATCGCCCGCCTCCGCGCCGCCCCCGCCGACGATCCTGGGCGTCTCAAGCTCCTGGTCCGCCCGGTGAATAGGATGCGTTCGCGGGCGAAGCGATGCCACCCGCTCACCCGCGGACCCCGTCGCCGGCATCAGTCGGACTCCGGGCTGGCGCTGAGCCGCTGCTCAATCGCCTCCTCTAGGAGCCGCCGCACCAGGGGGCGGGCCTCCGGGATTCGGAGGTCAATGCTGGAGATGGACACCGCGCGGTACAGGACGCCGGTGCTCACCGTGGCTTCCACCGACCCTCCGATGGCCGGGACGTCCACCCCCAGGGCCTCCGCGACGAGCGCCGCCGCCAGCCGGCCGTTGCTCGAGTGGGGGCAGTGGGTGAGAGCGCGTCCTTTGTGGAGCAGCGTGACCCCGCCCTTGCCCCGCCTGAGCACTATCGGTACGGACCGTGTGCCCCTGGCCGATAGCAGCGCATCCGCTCTGTCCCACGCTCGCTTCCGATTGACGCCCATCCCGCCTCCCGGCCGCCCATGCGGCGTGGCCTACGGCAGAAGCTCCGGCAGGGCGCGAATGATCCGGTCGGGCCTGACCGGGCTCGACTCCGGTAGCCCGCGCCCCGCCATGTCTACCCAGATGCCCGTGACCCCGAGTCGCTGCGGCCCCGCCACGTCCCACTCCAGGTTGTCGCCGACCATCCACGCCTGGGCGGGCGCCACACCCAAACTGTCCAGCGCGTGTCGGTAAACCCGCTCGTCCGGCTTGCCCACCCCGAATTCGCCCTCCACCAAGATCTGCTCGAAGAAGGGCGCAAGACCGAACCGGTCGATCTTTCGTCGCTGGTCCGCGGCCGCTCCGTTGGTAACCAGGGCGAGCCGGACGCCGGCCTCCCGGAAGGATGACAGCGCATCGATGGCGCCGGGGAACGGATGGATGGTCTCATCGCGCAGCCCCCGGTACGTCTCGGCGGTCCACCGGGCGAGGTCCGGAAGGTCGAACCCCAGCGAGGCGAGGGCCCGCTGGACGATGAGGCGAGTCGCTTCGACAAGGTCAGTGCGCCCGACGCGAGCGCGCTCTCGATCGGCCCACAGCCAGTCGCGCGCAACGTCGATGGCGGTGAAGAGGGCGGCGGGGTCGAGTCCGGCGACCTGGTCGGACGCCGCCTCGCAGACGCTCCGCCACGATGGGACCGCGCCGCCCTCGAAGTCCAGGATCGTATCGTCCAGGTCCAGGAGCAGCGCCGTGGGTAGGGTCGATCTTGCCGGGTGGGGGCCGCTCATCGGGACTCTCCACCGCCGTTCCCGGCCACGCCCATCACCGCTCCGTCCGTAGCGCGACGATGAACATCACAACGCCCAGCGCGAAGAGGGCGCTACCGGCGATGGCCCACGGGTCGCGGTTCAACACCGCGGAGATGAGGTAGAGGACGCTGCATACAAAGAACAGTCCCCAGGAGAGGATGCTCAGGCGTCCCGTCATCGGCCACCGGTTCGCGCGCTCGCCGAGGGCCGAGCGACCCGTGGTTGCTGCGCGCGGTCGGGGTATTGCACGGGGGTTGGCTAGTCGCCCTTGGGCGGCTCTCTGCGGACCACCTGGTAGACTCGCTGGAGCAGTATGAGGACCCCGATGAGCATGACAATGCTCACGCCGCCGACAACGACCCCGAAGATCTCTGCTGCGCTCACAGGCCCTACCTCCCGCTCCGGAATCTGCGTGTACGTAGTTACACGCCCGAAAGTATACTAGAATCCACGTACTTGTCACGCCGGAGCCGAGCTTTGGCTTCCCGCCGCCCGGAGCCGTGCGCCCTCAGTCCTTGATCTCGATGGCCCCGAACAGCACGAACCCCGTGACCACCAGGTCCGGCGGCCCTTCCGTCTCGGACGCGGCGCTCTTCCGCTCGTCCTCGCTTCCGGCGAAGAGGACCGTGGCGTCGAGGTCCACGCGCCACCCGCGGGGCACCTCAAGCTCAACGCCCCCGAACAGCACGGTCACTTCGAGCGTGGCGGGCCGGTCGTCCACCGTGGTGCCGCGCAGGTCGATCTCGGCTCCGCCGAATATGGCGGTGACCTGCCCGCCCCTGAAGCTGGAAGCCGTGACCCGTCGGCTGACGCCGCCGAACACCGCCGTCAGGTCCAGCCTGCCCTCGCTTTCGGTCGGACGGGAGGCGGCCCGGGCGCGACGCTGCCCCTCGGCCCGGCGTTTCCCGCTGGCGCGACCCACCAGCACCGAGACTCCAGACAGGATGATCAGGAGGGGCCAGAGGTCCCACAAAGAGTCGCCTGAAATGACGTCCAGCACCAGGAGCTGCACCCCGGCCGCGATTGCGATCAGGAAGAGCGGCCCTACCACCCTGCGGAAGCCATTCGATACCAGCCGCCAGATCCCCAGCACGATGAAGAGCGACGGGATCCACTGCAGTACGTTCCCGAAGCCCGCCACGTCCAGCGAATCCAGAAGCAGGAGCACTCCCAGGACCACGACCGCGATCCCCACGATGGTCTGGCTGGCGCTCGCACCGCGCATGTTGCCCTCCTCGTTTCCCTGGCTTGCACGGTGAGTGTATCATGGGCCCAGGCGGAGCCGGGGCACGGATAGGGCGACGGAGGGAGGCGCGCGATGGCTGGTGGTTTCACGAACCCTCAATACCTGGTGGACACGGCCTGGCTGGCCGAGCGGCTCGAAGACCCGGACGTTCGCATCTTCGACTGCACGGTGCAGCTTAGGCTGGATCCGGGGAACCGGGCGAGCGTCGAGAGCGGCCGCGACGGGTGGGAGCAAGGACACGTTCCAGGGTCCGGCTTCCTGGACCTGCCCGGCGAGCTGTCCGACCGCGACACCGGGCTCCGGTTTATGATGCCCCCGCCCGAGCAGTTCGCCGACGCGTTGGGTCGCCACGGAGTCGGCCCGGGCGCCCGCGTGGTCCTGTACGACACCGCCACCGGCTCCTGGGCCGCGCGCGTGTGGTGGATGCTGCGCGCCTTCGGCTTCGACGGCGCGGCCGTCCTCGATGGCGGCTTCTACAAGTGGGCCGCCGAGGGCCGTCCGGTCTCGACCGAGCCGTCCAGCTACCCGTCGGTCGCATTTAAGGCGCGGCCGCGGCCGGAGCTCATCGCCGGCAAGGAGGAGGTGCTCGCGGCCATTGGCCGGGACGGCACGTGCATCCTCAACGCTCTTGGCGAGGAGCAGCACCGAGGGGACGGTCCCGCCACCTACGGGCGCGCGGGCCGCATCCCCGCCAGCGTCAACGTGCCGGTCCGGGGCCTGGTGGACCCTGAGACGCGCGCACTTCTCCCACCGGAGGAGCTGCGGCGCCGGTTCGCGGACGTGGGCGCGATGGACAGCGGACGGGTCATCACGTACTGTGGGGGCGGCATCGCGGCGAGCGGAGACGCCCTGGTCCTGACGCTCCTGGGCCACGCAAACGTCGCCGTCTACGACGGTTCGATGTCGGAGTGGGCGTCCGACCCGGCACTGCCCATGGAGACGGGTTAGCTTCGCTGACGGCGGGTCACAGGCCAAATACGGAGGGCGTGGCATGAAGATGGAATTCGTCAACCTGAGCGAGGAGGCGCAGCGCGTGCTCCTCCTCTTCGACGCGGACGGCCCGTCCACGGGGGACGAGGCGGTGGACGCATACCTCCAAGCCAACGGTCTGGAGCCCCGGCGGCAGTACCGGGAGACGCGGGAAGGCAAGGAGTACTTCGTCTACTACTTCGGCCACTGCTACGTGGAGGACCACCTGGACGAGCTGGCGGCGATGGCGGAGCAGCCGTCGGGCGCGTAGCCGTCGCCACTTCCCCGATCCGGGCCTAGCGGGTCCCTTCCGCTGCGTGGCCGCGCCTGCCGGTCAGCTATCGTACCCCTGCAGTCCCTTGAGGTACTTGATCTCGCCCAGGTGCCACCAGCCGTGGGACAGCGTAAAGCTCCGAAGTGTGAAGGCGACGGTGCGCCGGGGGTTGTTCGGGTCCGGGGCGCGGTCTAGCCCTTCGTCGGTCAGCGACGCCACGAACTCCGTGGCATCCTCCATAACCCGTTCGGCATAGGCCAGAAGCCGCTCCAACGGGACCTGGGCCACACGGTCGGCGTCGTCGAGGTTCAGGGCGGAGCCGGGGGTTTCGTCGGCAAGGCCAAGCTTCTCGGCCCACCCCTCGCTCTCGAACATCGGCGGCTTCTCCTGGAGCCGGTGCACAATGCCGTCCTCGGTCCGCATGAAGTGTAGGAAGATCGCGCCGATCGGGTTGGCGCCGGGCGCGGGTTTCCAGCCGAGGTTCTCTTGCTGTAGCGGCTGCATGTCCGCGAGCATTGCGCGGTGCATCTCCCGGAAAGCGCTCTGCACGTACTCTGCGCCGTTCATGGGGTCCTCCTCGCACGGATCGTCGGCCTGCCTCACCCTGCCACCACACCCTCGCTCAGCGCGATGATGGAGCACCCAGCGTGACGTGTCAAGGCGCGTGGCCGATGGAGGGGCTTCGGCTTCTCTTCACACGGGAGGCGATGTAGAGTACGGTTCGCTTATCCTGGGGGGTAGAATGTCCCGGCTGAAGGACTATGCGTTCGACCGCGCGGAAGAGATCGTCGAGTTGCTGCGTGAGCTCGTCGAGCGGGAGTCGCCGACCTCCAGCAAGCCGGCGAACGATGCCATCGGCGACTTCGTGGGGGAGCAGCTCACCGATGTCGGGCTCGATGTCGAGCGGCACCGGCGGGACGCATCGGGGGACCACCTGGTCGCGCGGTGGGGAGGGGGCGGCTCTGGTGACGGCGCCGCGCCTACCCTGGTGCTCTGCCATATGGATACGGTGTGGCCCCTGGGCACGGTCTTGGAGCGCCCCTTCCGCCGGAGCCCCCGTGCGCTGCATGGGCCGGGCGTGTTCGATATGAAGGGCGGGCTGGCCTGCACCCTCTTCGCGCTGCGAGCGCTCCGCTCGCTCGGATTGGCGCCGCGGCGCCCCGTGACGCTGCTCTTCAATACCGACGAGGAGATCGGCAGCCCCACGTCTCGCGCCCTGGTCGAGGACGAGGCCGCGCGGAGCGCCCGGTGCCTTGTCATGGAGGCGGGCGAGGGCATGCGTGGCAACCTCAAGACCCGCCGAAAGGGGATCGGGTCGTTCCGGGTGCGCATCACGGGGCAGGCGGCCCACGCCAGCCTGACTCCGAGCAAGGGCGTGAGCGCGATCCAGGAGCTCGCCTACCAGGTGCTGCGACTGAACGACCTTGCGGACCCCGACATCGGCACTACGATCAACGTGGGCGTGGTGGAGGGCGGGATCGCCCGCAACGTCGTCGCTCCGTGGGCGGAGGCGCAGGTCGACGTGCGGGCCGCCACCCTGGAGGAAGCGGCGCGCGTGGCCGACGCCATAGCGTCGCTGGCACCGGTGCTCGAGGGGGCCACAGTGGAGGTGAGCGGCGGCCTGACCCGCCCACCGATGGCGCCCACCGAGGACACGATGTCCCTCTACCATCGGGTACAGGCGATCGCCGCCAGCGAGCTGGACATGGAGTTGAGCGACGGGATGACCGGCGGCGGCAGCGACGGTCAGTACGCGGCGGCGGTGGGATGCCCAACGCTGGACGGGCTTGGGGTGATCGGCGCGGGAGCGCACTCGGCCCGGGAGTTCACGCTCACCCGCTCCCTGCCTGAGCGCACCGCGCTCCTGGCGACCCTGTTGCTCCGACTATAAGTAGCCCCTCGTCGCGCCCGGCTCTGCAGCTTCACTCCCGACGTCTTCCCATCGTCAGGACGATGACCAGCGGCCGAACTACCGTGCCATCGAACTCTCGCTCGGTCACGTCCTCCAGGTCGGCGATGAGGCCCTCGCGAGCTGCGGGGTCCATCGCCCGCGTGTCCGAGTACGACCGGACGAGCTGCTCATGGGCATCGGTAGTGTAAGTCTGATTCCATCGGTACTGCCGCACCATGACATCGTCGATGAGCCCGCTCGAACGGAACTCTTCGTGGTCGCTCGGGGCGGCCGTGGCTTCAGTCGGCGACTCCCGACGCTGCTCGTTCGGGCGGTACCGTTTGTAGAGGGGGAAGAAGCGATCGAAGAACCCTCGGTCCACATCCAATCGAACTTGGACCGTCGAGATGGTGGCCAGCACTCCAGGTGGCGCCAGCAGATCTATGGCCTTGAGTGACCTGCCCCCAATGGTTGTACCAGACGCTATGTTAGTCCGGCAAGGACTGGAA
>CAYTEC010000038.1:0-5835 GCA_964436745.1 uncultured Dehalococcoidia bacterium
CCGAACACCCGTTAATGATGAACCCGGTCCATACAGCTCGTCGAACCACGAGCGGAATGCCTCCCAGCGGCCTGTCCGTCCGTCCTTCGACAGGCTCAGGATGAACGGACAAGAACACCATTGCTTAACACCGAAAGGCCCTGGAGGCTCAAGGGGTCCCTTCGGGGCGCTCCCCCCGGATGCGGAGGCGCGGTCGAGCCAGGTCGTCGTTCTCGACGACGACATCCGCGCGCACCGCCGGGCGCACGGAGTCGAGGTAGAGCCGCTGGCCTGGCAGGTATCGCGTCCGGTACCGCTCCCGGAACGCGGCCTCCTGCGCCGCAGTCTCCCACTCGCTTCCAGCGGCCCGCCCGACGGCACGCTCCACCGTCACTTCGATTCCGGCCTGAACGAAGACGGCAAAGTCCCAAAAACTGCGGAGCTCGGACCGCAGGAGGAAGACGCCGTCGAATAGGAGCACTGCGTCCTCTGGGGCCTCCCGAACGGGCTCGATCACTGGGGCATCCGCCAGGTGGTCGTAGCGGGCGAGGCGGTACCGCCGGTCGCCTCCGGGGCCGAGCGGCGCCAAGAGGTCGGACGTGACGGCATAGTGGTCGAATGAATCGTAGTAATAGCCCTCGGGAGAGTCGGGGCCGCGCCGGTAGCGAAGCTCCCGGGGCCGGTGGAAGCTGTCCACCGAGGCGCGGATGACGGTTCGACCGCGCGCCTCCAGGGGCTTGACCAGCTCATCGGCGAGGGGGGTCTTGCCTGCGGCATCCACGCCGTCGATGGCAACGCGGACCGGGTGCGGCCGCCGCACCAAAGCCACCAGGTCTGCCAGCCGCTCCACCGCAGCCCGTCGCTCCACGCCCGCCTCCCGCCGCGTCACTGGCAGGGGTCGTCCTCTTCCTCGTCCAGCGAAAGCTTGTAGGACGCGCGCTCGCCGGCGTGGGTCGTCACGGAGGACACGATTACCGTGGCGCTCTTGGGCGGCGGCCCGGCCTCCCCAAAGCGGAAAAGACCCTGGCCGTCCTCCCCCACCGCTATGTCCGTGACGGCGACCTCCCCGTCCCCCGCGACCGTGACCACCCGCACACTGAACCGCTGCGCGAGCGTGTTGTCGATCCGCGCGAAGCCCTCCGCCAGCCACCCCGCGTCGCTCTCCGCGTCGTCGAAGAAGCTGGCCTCGGGGATCTCGATGTCATCCAGGCAGATTCCGTCGCCGTTGAAGGCGTCATCGGTCACATACTCGAAGCCGACCAGCACCTCGCCGCCCGCGTAGTCGCTCAGGTCCACCTCCTCGCGTAGCCAGCCGCCGCTCGCGCCGGTGTACCCTGGGCCGTAGCTCACCCCGAGCGCGTCCTCCGTCGTCGAGGAGGTCCCCGGCAGGACGTCCCACGTCTCGCCGTCGTCGGTGGACGCTACCACGTACGCAAAGTCCCACGACCGCTCGATGTCGTACCAGGCGCTGAAACGGAGCGTGGCCGCGTCCAGTCCCCGCAGGTCGATGCGGCGCGTGAGGCGCGAGTCGATGGAGTCGCCTCGGTTGCCCCACCAGCACCGCTCGCCGCTCGGTGGGTCCGTGGGCAGGACGCGGACCTCCGCGTCGCCGGAGAACCGGATGACGGCGGGACCGGGCGGGAGCGTGAGACTGACATAGTCCGTGGCGAAGGGTCCCACCGCGCCGGTCACCGCGCCTCCGAAGGCCAGCGAATGGCGCGGCGCCGCGGCGACGAGCCCTCGGTCCGGCTCGTTGTAGCCGAACGGCGCTGGACCCTCCGGGCCAAGCAAGTTCGCCACCGTCCAGTCCCGGAACACCTCCTCGAAGGTGACGCCAGCCCCCACGCGACGCAGGTAAGCGTCAATCCCGGCGATGCCGTCGTCCGGCCCCTCCATCAGCAGCGCTGGCGCGGCCGCGCCGCCGTCGCGCTTGAGGAGGTAGCGGAAGAAGAGGTGGGAGGCATCGTAGGAGCGGCCCGAACCCGCCGTGAGCTCGCTCCAACGGGTGAGCGACGCGGAGGCCGAGGGTGCGGCAGGAGTGCGCCGGCCCAGCCCGAGAACTTCGGCCGCGACCTCCGAAAGCCCCTCGTTGACCCAAGTGTCCTCCGTGGGGTCTGCGTACCAGTGGACCAGGTGCTGGAGCTCGTGGGCCAGGAGGCCCAGAGCGGGCCTTTCGCCGGACGCGATGACGCCCGCCTCCACGTAGAGCATCGGCCGTTCGTTGCTGTGCCGGAACACCTCCGTCGAGTGGAGGTCGATGCCGCCGAAGTACCCCGCGGCTCCGCGCAGCCGTGCCACCAGGATCGAAACCTGCGGCGGAAGCGCCTGCCGGGTCGCATCGCCCGCGAACCGCTCGACGACCCCGGGGTACACCACGGCTTCGAAGCCGTCGGCCACCACGCGCAGCGTGTCCTCCGGAAGCCCAACGCCGTCCTGCACGTACCAGGCCGCTTGGGGCGTCACCAGGAGCAGGGTGGCCTCCACGGGGTACGCCAACGGCGCGGCGAGGTCAACCAGCCAGAAGGTCTTCCGCTGCCCGACCTGGTCCGGATTCGCCAACACGGACGGGAGAGGGGTGGGGGAGCGGCCCCCCAGCAGGAAGCGCCGCGCGAGGTCGTTGAGGTCGCGGTCAGGCGGCGTGGGGATGGCGGCGGACGAGGCCGACGCGGCTTGTGGCGTGGCAACCGGTGGACGCGGGGGCGTCGGGGTCGGCGAGGCCCGTCCTTCCACGGGAAGGATGGCCGACGACGGGACGAGGGTTGCCGATAGCGTGGGAGCGGGTGTGGCAGCCGGGTCCCCGGACCGGTCCTCGGCGTCGGTGCAGGCGACGATGAGCATGCACGCGGCCCCGGCCAAGACGGCCGCGCCGCGCAGCGCGGAGGGGCGACCGCGGAGCGAGCCGAGCCATGGCACGAATGACCACCTGGAGGGGATCGCGGGTAGGCCGAGCGGCGACCCGCGTCATGCCAGGATACCGGGCCGGAGGGCGGCCCCGCAACCGCGGTCGTCGCGAGTGGCCGGGGGCGGGTTGGGGCTCTACGGATAGGCCTTGGCGGCCTCCCACGTCGGGTCGGACCGGACCTGGCCGTTGGAAGCCACGTACCAGTCGTAGCGGCCGAGCCTGATGGTGCCACCGTTCTTGGCGCTGGCCGACAGGATGGCGGAGGTCGAGGCGAGGAACCCACCGGCTACATCAAGTCTCCCAATCGTGGCCCCAGACACTAGGGCCGCGATGTCCACGTAGGCCTTGCAGCGCGGGCCCAGCGTGTCGCTGTCGCCCTTGGTGCCGGCACGATTGGCGCAGTCGTCGGTGCTGGCCGCGCTCAGCGCTCCCACGGTTGGATACAGGCCGCCGACGTTGCCCGGGTAGTCCGAGCGGAAGGCGTCCACCGCCGTCTGGAGGGTGGCCTGGTCGCCCTCGTATGACAGCTGAGCGCCGGCCTCCCGGAATCCGCCGAAGTTCGGGATGGCAAAGATGAACACGCCTAGGAGGAAGGGCGCCACAAGGAGAATCCAGAACCACGCCACGGCCACTCCCGAGCTCGACCCTGGGCGACGCGAGAGTTCCTCGGTGTCACGCAGGACGTAGGTGCCCATGATCTTGTCGTGCCAGGTCTGCCTCCAGGGGTCCCAAAACGCCCACCAAAACCCCAGCCCAAGGGGAATCGCGGACAGGATGGCGGCCCAAACCCTGACCGCTGTGTGGAAGAATCCGGACACGTCACCGTTGCGGCGCACGATTCGCGCCCCTGCAATCTTGAGGCCAATTGAATCGCCGCGTCTGTGCATGATCCCGTTCGCAATGAGCACGGGTACGTCGACGAACGGAATGGACCCAAGAACGAAGTCAATCAGGGCTGACCCGATCCGTTGTCCGAAACTCGCCAGATCGCCGTGCGCGATGGTTCGTTGCGGAGGCGCTGCGCCAGATTGCGGACTCGCGGGAGCTTGTACGCTCGTCAGTGGACTCCCGCAATTAGCGCAGAATGAAGCCTCTTCCGTGTGCGGCGTTCCACATTGCGTGCAATTCATTGGGCCGCCTCCTCGCACCAACCCGGCGAACCGCTCCGGGAGCACGTCCGCCGCCCGCCAAACCCCCGGATGAAGCCAATTGGCCTCTTCTTGGCATGTGCCGCGAGTCCTGTCAATCGCGCCGCTGCCAGGCCAGGTGGTCCTGGGCGCGAAGGGAGCGATACCAATCTCACAGAAACACCGTGGATCGGTTCCCCCGACCGCCGGAGGTCCACAAGCACGAGGGGGATCCCACCGCGCCGCATGGGCGCAGGCGACGAGCAGTCCGTTGCGGCGCCGGACGCGCGGAGGGTACACTCGAGCGGCGGGGAACCTACAATCGTGGATGGGCAGCATGAGCCGAAAGCGGATGGCCACGACGCTAATCGTAGTTGGATTCGCATTGATGCTGGCGATGGCATACTTCTTCGAGAGCACGGCTGGAGCCGGCGTAGGGGTGCTCGTGGCGGCGCTAGGATTCGTGTGGCTGACGCTGCTGGAGCCGGGGCAGCGACTTGCCGAGCGCCTCAGCGGCCGATGGTCCGCGGACGAGCGAACGCGCCTCCGCGCGGCTCAGGGCGGAAAGTGCAGGTACTGCGGAGTCCGCTTGGACTCAGCGTACATGGAAGTGGACCACAAGGTACCGCTATCCCGCGGGGGCTCTAACGATCGGCGCAACCTCCAGCTCCTGTGCGGTCCTTGCAACAGGCGCAAGGGCAGAGCGACCGACGCCGAGTTTCGCCTGAAGTACGGCATTCGCTCGAAAGCCCCCCCTTCCAAGGTCATCCCCCAACAGTTCTTCGAGCGACCGCGCTCGGGACGCAGCCCCAAGAGGTCGCCCGCGAGAGGCAGGCGGTAGGAAATGGTGCTGCTGCACGCCGGGGTCAGCGCCGGGGACGACTTCTGGCGGCTCTGGTCGTGGGACCCGCTGACCGTGCTGGCGCTGCTGGTCCCGGTGGCGCTCTACACTGTGGGCCTCTTCCGAAGCCGGGGACGCCGGGGCCACTTCCTGCCGTGGTGGCGTCCGACTCTCTTCTACGCCGGCTGGACCACTCTGGCCTTCAGCCTGGTTTCGCCGTTGGACACCTTCGCGGACGACCTCTTCTTCGTGCACATGACCCAGCACATGCTGCTCACGATGCTCGGCGCGCCCTTGGTCCTGCTCGGCGCCCCGTTCGTACCGACGATGCGCGGCTTTCCGCCGTGGCTCCGACGCCGTATCGTGATCCCGGTGGCGCGGCACCCCCGGGTGCGGCAAGCGCTACGCTTCGTCACCAGGCCGCTGGTCGCGCTGGCCCTCTACGTAGCCGCTCTGTGGGCCTGGCACCTGCCGCTCCTCTACGAGCTCGCGCTCACCTCCGCGCCGGTGCACATCCTGGAGCATGCCACCTTCGTGGCCACGGCCTTGGCGTTCTGGTGGGTCGTCATCGACCCGGTGCCACTGAAGCCCCGGATCGGCTACGCCGTTCGGCTGCCGTACTTGATAGCCGCCACGCTCCAGGGCATCGCGCTTGGCGCCTACATCACCTTCTCTCCGAGCGTGCTCTTCCCGTTTTACCAGGGGGCCGAGAGGCCATGGGGCATGACCATCTTGGAGGACCAGGAGCTGGCGGGACTCGTGATGTGGGTCCCAGGCTCGATGATGTATCTGCTGGCCCTCTTCATCGTCTTCGGAGTCATGCTGGCGAAGGAGGAGGAGCGGGTGCGCCGCCAGGAGGCAGCCGAGGCGCTCCTCCGAGCCGACGCCCAGCGCTGACCCCCAATCCCTCCTGGCGACCCACGTCCGCGATTCTGATGGCCGTACCTTCGCGTCACGAATTGCCCTCGCGCGAAGCAGTGCGCGCG
>CAYTEC010000038.1:5935-19207 GCA_964436745.1 uncultured Dehalococcoidia bacterium
GTGCGCGCGCACTTGCCAGGCCACTCAGCCTCGCTGCGGGGGTTTCGCTCCTGCTGATGCTCGCGGCGTGCGGGACGGACGAACCGCTGACGACCATCTCACCCCGGTCCGATGTGGCGGGTGACATCCAGGGGCTCTACTCACTGATCTTCTGGGCCGCTGTGTTCGTGTTCGTGGTGGTCGAGGGTCTGCTGGTCTACGCCGTGATCCGCTATCGGCGCCGCCCCGGAGACGGGATCCCCCCGCAGAGCCACGGCCATCGGCTCCTGGAGATAGGGTGGACGCTGGCGCCCATCGCGATCCTGGTCGTCGTGGTGATCCCCACGTGGCAGGTGATCTTCAAGACCGCAGACGCCCCCGATGGCGCGATGCGCGTGGAGGTCATGGCCCATCAGTGGTGGTGGGAGGTCCGGTACCCGGGCCTGGGCGTGGTAACAGCCAATGAGGTCCACGTGCCGGTGGGCAGCCCGGTGACCGTGCAGTTGGAGACCGCGGACGTCATTCACAGCTTCTGGGTGCCCCGTCTCTCGGGCAAGCGGGACATGGTGCCAGGGCGCGTCAATGCCATCTGGTTCACGCCGGAAGCCACCGGGACCTTCCTGGGCCAGTGCGCCGAGCTATGCGGCGAGTCCCACGCCAACATGAAGTTCCAGGTCGTGGTCCAAGAACAGGCGGAATTCGACGCCTGGGTGGAGGCGCAGAGGCGCGCGCCAGACCCACCGCAGGGGTTAGCCGCGACCGGCGCCAGTCTCTTCCTGTCCAAGGGGTGCCTGGCGTGCCACACCATCGAGGGGACGGTGGCGCTGGGGGTGATCGGTCCCAACCTAACGCACGTGGGCGGCCGGTCCACGCTGGGAGCTGGAATGATGAACAACACCCCGGACGAGATGGCCCGCTGGCTGCGCGACCCGAGCGCGGTGAAGCCAGGCAACATTATGACGCGAGACGGCGCAATGTACACGAACGCGGCGCTGGCGCTGACCGAGGACGATATTGCCGCGCTGGCGGCCTACCTTGGGGGGTTGCGTTAGGCAATCTCTCGTGGCTGGGCGGCGACCGAATAGCCGATACCGGAGGCACCGATGGCGACCCACGCGGCGGCGATCCCGGGGGTGACAGAGCGCAGGGTCTACTCGGGGGTGATGGGCTGGATCACCACCGTCGACCACAAGCGCATCGGGATCCTGTACGGGGTCTCCGCATTCGCCTTCTTCATGCTGGGCGGCGTGGAGGCGCTGACGATTCGGCTCCAGCTCTTCGCGCCGGAGGCCACACTCCTAAGCCCCAACACGTTCAACTCGCTCTTTACGATGCATGCCCTGACGATGATCTTCCTGGGTGTCATGCCGATGGGAGCGGCGTTCTTCAATTACATGGTGCCGCTCCAGATCGGCGCGCGAGACGTGGCCTTCCCGCGCCTGAACGCGTTCAGCTACTGGGCGTTCCTCTTCGGCGGGATCCTGCTGAACCTGGGTTGGCTCGGCGGAGCGGCGCCGAACGCGGGGTGGTTCGCCTACGCGCCGCTGACGAGCAACGAGTTCTCGCCGGGCCTCGGCATGGAATTCTACATCCTGGGGCTGCAGGTGCTCGGCATCTCGTCGCTGGCGGCCGCCTTCAACTTCATCGTCACCATCTTGAACACGCGCGCTCCGGGGATGACGCTCTTGCGCATGCCCGTGTTTACGTGGATGACCCTCATCATCGCCATCCTGCTGGTACTGGCGTTCCCGGTCCTCACGGTGGGGCTGATCGAGCTGATGTTATCCCGCCTCTTCGGCATTCCCTTCTTCACGGCCAGCGCGGGCGCGGACCCGCTCCTGTGGCAGCACCTCTTCTGGGTGTTCGGGCACCCGGAGGTGTATATCCTGATCCTGCCGGCCATGGGCATCGTATCCGACGTGATCCCCACGTTCTCCCGCAAGCCCCTGTTCGGCTACCCGGTCATCATATTCTCCGGTATCACCATCGCATTCCTCGGCTTCGCGGTCTGGGCCCACCACATGTTCACCGTGGGCCTGGGTCCAATGGCGACCGCGGTGTTCGCCGGCAGCACCATGCTGATTGCCGTCCCCACGGGCGTGAAGGTGTTCAACTGGATGGCCACGCTCTGGCGGGGCTCCCTGCACTTCACCACGGCCATGCACTACGCCGTGGGTTTCGTGGCCCTCTTCGTCATCGGCGGCTTGAGCGGGGTGATGCACGCCTCGCCGCCCGTCGACTCTCAGCAGCAGGACACCTACTTCATCGTGGCGCACATCCATTACGTGCTGTTCGGTGGCAGCATGTTCGGCATCTTCTCCGGAATCTACTACTGGTTCCCAAAGATGAGCGGGCGGATGCTGGGCGAAGGCCTGGGCAAGCTGAACTTCTGGCTGGTGTTCATCGGCATGAACGTCACGTTCGGACCGATGCACCTGGTGGGCATCCTGGGGATGCCCCGGCGAATCTACACATACCCGGAGGGCATGGGCTGGACCGCCCTGAACCAGATCGAGACCGTCGGGTCCTTCATGTTGGGAATCGGCCTGTTGGTATTCGTCTACAACTTCTTCCTCAGCCTGCGGAGCGGGGCCGTGGCGGGCGACGACCCGTGGGACGGCAGGACGCTGGAGTGGACGATTCCGTCGCCGCCGCCGGAGTACAACTTCGCCACGATTCCCACGGTCCACAGCCGGGAGCCGCTCTGGGACCAGAAACACCCTGAGCTGGCCCACGGGGCGCTGCCATCGATCTCAGGGGGCGCGGGCGACGACGAGCCCGTGGACCCATCAACGATCCACATGCCCAACGCCTCGTACTGGCCCGTAGTCGCGGCCTTCGGGCTGGCGCTGGGGGCCGGGCTGATGATCGTCCACCCGGCGTACGGCGCGGTAGGGGCCGTGGTGGCCCTGATCGGGGTCTACGCCTGGGCGATGGAGCCGTCCGGGCCCGAGGAGCACTGACCCGCGCCTTCGCGGACGGGCGCGCGGTCCTATGCCCAACCGCCGCACCGCTGGGTGACCCTGGAGGGCGTCGGGGGAGGCGCGGGCGCGCCGGGTCCATCATCGCGCGTCTCGCCTTGAGTTGAGTACGGGAGCTGGAGGAGAGCCTTGCAGCAGAGCGCCGCGGCAGCGCACGGTGGTGGCCACGGGACCACCCTGGGGCTGAACAACCGGAAGTTCCTGATGTGGACGTTCCTGGCGTCCGACTGCCTCTTCTTCGGGGCGCTCATCGCCACCTTCCTCCTCTACAGGAACAACAGCGTGGTGGGGCCGTACCCGCACGAGGTCCTGGACATCCCTGTGACAAGCACGAGCACCTTCGTCCTGCTCACCAGCAGCCTATCGATGGTGCTGGCGCTGTCGGGCTTCCAGCGAGGCAATATGGCGATGGCCCGGTTCTGGCTCTTCGCCACGGCCCTGCTCGGGGCCACCTTCCTCGGCTTCCAGGTGTTCGAGTTCTATACGTTCGTGCAAGAGAGCCTCACGCCCCGCACCAACGTCTTCGGGGCGGCCTTCTTCACGCTCACGGGGTTCCACGGAGCGCACGTGACCTTGGGGGTCATCTGGCTCTTTTCGCTCCTTGGCTACAGCATGAAGCGCGGCATCCCCCCGGAGCGGAGCCTGGACGTGGAGCTGGCGGGCTTGTACTGGCACTTCGTCGACATTGTCTGGATCGTGATCTTCACGGTGGTCTATCTCCTGAGCAGCCTGCCACCGGCGAACGGCGGATAGCGGAGCACCCCCAAATACATTAGGCCCCCCTCCGTGGCCAGGGAGGGAGCGGCGGGATGATCGCAACGGGGTCTTCGACGGGCCGCCAGGACACGGACGGGGTTCGGCTCGAACGAGGAGGCGGACGCATGCGGCAAGAGGAGCAGCACGCGACACATGGCGCGGTGGCGATGGAGCGCCCCCAACCTACCCCGGCGAGGTACATCGCCATCGCCATCGTGCTGACGGCGGTGACGGCGGTGGAAGTGGGCGTCTACTACGTCGATGCGCTGCGTTCGGCGTTCCTCCCCATCTTCCTGGGGCTTTCCGCCGTCAAGTTCGCCCTGGTGGCCATGTTCTACATGCACCTACGATTTGACAGCCGCCTCTTCTCTGTGCTTTTCTTTGGGGGACTTGCGCTGGCGACCGCGATCGCCTTCGCGCTGATGGTGCTCTTCGGCGCGTTCCAGACGTAGCCGGAGGCGACACGTGCGGCGGGAGGTCGCGGACGACCGGCCAGGCTCTCGCAGAGAAGGACGGATGGTGGCCCCACCTAGCCGACAGACGACCGTGACGCCTCGCTTCCGGCTGCTCGTGGGCGCCACGGCGCTGGCGACGTTCGCCCTGATTACCCTGGGCGGCGTGGTCCGAGTCACCGAGTCCGGCCTGGGCTGCCCCGACTGGCCCCTCTGCCACGGGCAGATCATTCCTCCGTTCGAGTTCCACACGCTGATCGAGTACTCCCACCGCCTCGTCGCGAGCATGGTCAGTCTCCTGGTGGTCATCACGGCTGTCACTGCCTGGAGACGCTACCGGGACCACCAACGCATCATGGTGCCGATGGTGCTGACGCTCGTGGCCCTGGGAGTCGAGGTGGTCCTGGGAGGGATCACGGTCCTGACCGAGCTCCCTCCGACCATCGTCGCCGTCCACCTGCTCACCGCCCAGACGATCCTGGGGCTCCTGATCTTCACCATCTTCGCGACCGGAGGGGCGTCCTGGGCTTCAGGGCCCGCCGGCGACCTCTTCTTCCGGTGGGCATTGGGGGCGGCCCTGTTCACCCTGGTGGTGACCCTATCGGGCTCGTACCTGGTGGGGGTCGGCGCAGCCACCGCGTGCCCGGACTGGCCCCTGTGCTTCGGCACGGCCCTGCCGTCGAGCGGGTTGGCGTGGATCCACGTGGCGCACCGGATCATGGCTGCGATGGGGGTCGCGGTGGTCGCACGGGCGGCGTGGATGGGGTGGGGGCTCCGACATCTCTCTCCGGCGGTGGGCGCGACGAGCGTCGCCGCCGCCGTGCTGATGGTCACCCAGGTGCTGGCGGGGGCTGCGAACCCGTGGCTCCAGTTCTCCGCGACGGCCCAGGCCGTCCACCTGAGCCTCGCGACGGCCCTTTGGGGCAGCCTGGTGCTTCTGGCGACCCTGGCCTCCCGACCCCTCCTCACCCCCGTGGCAGGGGCCGCGACGGCCGTGGCGGAACCCGCTCGCGACGGATCATGGATGACCACGGTCCGCGACTACATCGCCCTCACCAAGCCCACCATCATGGTGCTCCTGCTGATCACGGCGCTCGGCGGGGTGCTGCTGGCGGCCGAGGGAGCGCCCACGCTGGCGGTCGCCCTTGGAGTGATCATCGGCGGTGGCCTGGCATCCGGGGGCGCCAGCGCGCTGAACCACGCCATGGACCGGGACATCGACCGGCTGATGCAGCGGACCTCCACGCGGCCGGTCGCGAGCGAACGGGTGCCGACGTTTCACGCGGCAACGTTCGGGATCGTCCTCACCGTCCTGGCGTTCGTGATGCTGCTGGTGGCCACCAACCTGCTGGCGGCGACGCTCGCGATGGCCGGGACGGTGCTCTACCTGCTGGTCTACACGCGGTGGCTCAAGCGAACTACGCCCCAGAACATCGTCATCGGCGGCGCGGCCGGGGCGATCCCGCCGCTGGTGGGGTGGGTGGCAGTGACGGGCAGCCTGGCGCTGCCGGCGCTATACCTCTTCGCCATCGTCTTCTTCTGGACGCCCCCTCACTTCTGGGCGCTCGCACTCCTGATCAAGCGCGACTACGCGGAGGCTGGCATCCCAATGTTCCCGGTGGTGCACGGAGAGGCGAGCACGCGGCGCATGATCCTGCTCTACACGGCAATCCTGGTGGCGCTGACCCTCCTCCTCTCCCTGTCGTCCGAGGCCCTGGGTACCTTGTACCTCGCTGGAGCCGCTGTCCTCGGTGTGGCCTTTGTGGCCTTCTCGGTGGTGCTGCTGGTCAAGGCGGACCGAAAGTGGGCGGTCCGAACTTACCTCTTCTCGTTACTCTACCTTGCCGCGTTGTTCGCGCTCATCATGGTGGACGGTGTGCTCTAGCGAGAGTCGCCGCCGGCCCAACGTCGGGCGCAAAAAGAAGAGGGGCCGCGGCTGCGGTCCCTCTTCTTTTTTGATGCGCTCTGGAAAGGCCTAGGAAACGGTGAGGGCCTCCTGCGCCTTCCCCACGATGAGCCCGAATCCCTCCGGGTCCCGCACGGCCATGTCCGCCAGGATCTTGCGGTCTAGGCCGATGCTGGCCAGCTTCATCCCGTGGACGAACTGACTGTAGCTAACGCCGTGAGTGCGGCACGCCGCCCCGATGCGCAGTATCCAGAGCCGACGGAAGTCACCCTTGCGCTCGCGCCGGTGAACGTACGCATACCGCATGGCGTGCATGGTGGACTCCCGGGCACGCCGGAAGTGGCGACGGCGGACGCTGTAGTGCCCTTTGGCGGCGTCCAGAACCTTCTTGTGGCGTCTCTTCGATGTGACGCCGCTCCTTGCACGAGCCATCGAGGACCTCTCTCTTGGTAGTCAGTCGATCGTAATCTGAGGCAACCGCGCATCCGGTTCACGCGGCTGCGCGGTGCCGAGCATCGGTGACCAAACCCCTAAGCAGAAGGCGGCCATCAGGGCTACGCCGACGCTCCCCTATGATACTCCGTAGGGAAGCAGGCCCCGCATCTTGCGGGCGTCGCCCGCTGCGAGTGACTCCTTCTGCCCGAAGAGTCGCTTGACGGCACCGCGCTTGCGCCGGCGGAAGTGGCTCCGGTGTCCGTGGAGCCGCATGTACTTGCCGCTGCCCGTGACGTGGATCCGCGACGCCGTGGCCTTGTGGGTCTTAAGCTTGGGCTGCTTTCGCTTCTTCTGCGCCAACCGGCGACTCCTCGGTTTCAGTTCGTTGTTCGGTCTTCTGCGGGCGCTGGGGCACCGGCGCCAGTATAACGTGCAGCCGCCTGCCCTCCATTGCCGGGGGCGACTCCACCTTCGCGACTTCCTTCAGCTCCTCCGCGACGCTGCGCAGGAGGGTCGCGCCGCGGTCGGGCCGCGTGATCTCCCGCCCTCGGAAGAGCACCGTGAGCTTGACCTTGTTGCCGTCCGCGAGGAACGACCGGACATGTTTGACCTTTGCCCCGCGGTCGTGCTCCGCGATGCGGGTACGGAACCGGACCTCCCGCAGCACATTCGTCCGCTGCCCCTTGCGCGCCTCGCGCTCCTTCTTGCTCTGGGCGTAGCGGAACTGGCCGTAGTCCATCAGCCTGCACACGGGCGGCGACGAGTTGGGAGCCACCTCCACCAGGTCAAGACCCCGCTCCCGCGCCAGAGCCAGCGCCTCGGCTACCGGGAGGATCCCAAGCTGCTCATCGTCGTCCGCGATGACCAAGACCTCTCGGATACGGATCTGCGTATTTACGCGATACTCTCGCGGCGGAATAATCCCCCCCTCATCCAGTACTACTGGCCAGTCTGGACTATAGCATAGCGGCGGGGGGCAAGTAAAGGGCGGCCGCCTCCGCGCGGGCCGATTGGAGCGCCCCGCGTCACCCCGCCGGCCCGGTTGCCGCTTGGGCCGACGGCGGACCGCGGTGGGCCGCACCGACCATCTCCCCGACAGTCGTCAGCCCTCGCCGCGAGGCATGGCGCTCGAGCCCGTCGAGCACATCGAGGGGCGTCCGCGGATTGGCGAAGTTGGCCACGCCCACCTGCACGGCCAGAGCGCCGGCGGCCAGATAGTCCAGCGCGTCCTCGGCCGCGCCGATGCCCCCCACGCCGACGATCGGGACCTCCACCGCCCGGAAGACACGGTACACCATCGCCAGCGCCACCGGCTTCAGAGCGGGGCCGGATACACCACCCGTGGCGGTCCCGAGAACGGAGCTGCGGGTCTTCGGGTCCAGCGCCATCCCCACCAGCGTGTTCGTGAGCGTGAGGGCGTGAGCCCCGCCGCGGACGGCCGCAAGCGCCACTTCCTCGATGCTCGCGACGTTTGGCGACAGCTTGACGAGGACAGGTAGGCCGGTGGCGCTCCGCACCGCCCGGACGACTGCCTCCGTGAGCTCGGGGCTCTGGCCGAATTCAAGGCCGCCCTCGACGTTAGGGCAGCTGACGTTGACCTCCACCGCGGAGACGCCCGGCGTGCCCTCAACGGCGGCTGCCAGCTCCCGGTACTCCTCCACCCGCTCGCCCGCCAGGCTCAGCACCACTGGGACCGACCATTGCACCCACCGTGGCGCGTGTTCACGCAGTACGGCCTCGATGCCGGGGTTCGCCAGCCCGATGGAGTTCAGCGTCCACCCGCGCCCGTGGGCGAACCGGGGTCTGTCATTGCCGAGGCGCGGCCGCACCGTGGTGGTCTTGGCTACGATCGCCCCAAGCCGCGTCACGTCTAGTCCCGGCGGCAGACCGCCACCGTACCCGTCCTGGCCGAAGGTGCCGGAGGCGATCAGGACCGGGTTGCGCAGCTTCAGCCCCGACAGATGCTCCGGGGCCAGGTCGACGGCCAAGTCGGGACGGGCCATCGCTCTACACCCGCCTGCCGACGCCGCCGCCACCGAACAGCCTGCGTCGAAGGGTTCGGCGAGGGACGAGCCCATCGCCCACTACCCGCACGATGTCCGGATTGCCAGCCAGGATAGGGGCTACCCACTCACGCAGGGTCTTCCGGTCCGGCGGGTCCTCGCTCGCGCCATCGCCGAAGCGGCCGAAAGGGCGCCATGCGTCGCGCTCCGGACCCATGCTGCGCACCTCGCCGCCCGCCTCGGCCACCAGCAGAACGCCCGCGGCCACGTCCCACGAGTGGGGCGCACCGAAGAGCACGTACTGGTAGGTGCCGTCCGCGGCCAGGGCCATCTCGTATGCGATGCTGCCCACCGACCGGCGCTCGCCAGGCGACCGCCTCAGCTCCTTCCCCATCTTGAACCTACCCCCGTACACACCGGTGAGCACGGCCACTCGGCCCGCCACGGGTCGCGCCTCGGGCGCCACCTGGAGCGGCGTGTCGCCCACGCGGGCGCCCCCGCCCTTCCGCGCGCTGAGAATGCGGCCGCCAGCGGTCCCAGGCCAGGGCACGAAGATGACCCCCACCACCGGTATGCCGTCCTCAAGCAGGGCCACGGAGCACGCGAAGAGTGGAAGGCCGTTGAGGTAGTTCGTGGTGCCGTCCAGGGGGTCCACCACCCACGTAAGCGCGGCGGCGTCGGCGTCCTTCTCGGCCCCCTCTTCGCCCACCATTCCGTGGCCTGGGAATCGGCGGCTGAGCTCCTCCGCCAGGAAAGCCTCCGCCGCCTTGTCGGCTTCCGTGACCGGGTTCTTGCCCTCCTGGTCGCCCTTGTACTCCACCACCAGGGGGCGGCGGAACCGGTCGAGCAGGATGCGACCCACGCCCTCAGCCAGCTCGACGGCCTGCGCCTCAATCTCCTGAAGCTCGGGGGGCGTCAGCGACACGGACCCCTCCTGCGCTGATTGGCGTCGCTGCTTGGCCCTCATGGTACACGCCGGGCAGACGCTTCGCCAGACCGCGCGAACGCGGCCCTCTGCTTACCGCCCCGTTCGTCGGCGCTCGGCGTACTCCAGCACGAACCGCTCTTGGACGGGCTCCTGGAGGCACCCGACGCGCTGGACGGCCTCACTGCCGGCCATGCCCTTATCGACGTAGTAGCAGGCGACAATGGTTCCGGTGCGGCCCGCGCCCATCAGGCATGTCACCAGCACCGTGCGGCCGGAGGCGACCATGCCGTGCATGAAGTCCATGATGCGCTCCGCCTGCTCCAGTGAAGGGATGTGGATGTTGGTCTGGATGGGCTCGTGGAGATCCGTCATGCCCGCCGCCGCGACCTGATGCGGGGTCACGGACGACCGTGCCTCGGTCTCGAGACGCACCAGCCCGCCAATGCCCTCTTGGACCGCCAGGTCCTCCAGCTCCTCGGGCAGCGGCATGGCCGCACCCGCGACCCACGGGTCGAACCATCGGTAGTTTGGAGGTAAGGGCATGTACCGCTCCACCACGCCGCGAGGCCGCCCCGTCACAAGCCCGGCGCGGCAGCCGCCGGTCGGCACGTAGCATACGTCGGGTCGATCACGGTTACAAGGCTCGCCGGTCGGTGGCGGCAGCGGGCGCGGAACGGACCGACCCTGTGCTATACTCGGCGGAGCCCCGCTCCGAGGCATATCTGCATGGATGGCACCGACACCCTGACCCGCCGCAAGCCCGGAATCTTCTTTGGCTGGTACGTAGTCGCCGCCGCCGCCGCAATCAACGTCTACGGCGCGGGCGTCTGGTTCTATGGCTTCCCCATCTTCTTCAAGGCCCTGCGCGACGAGTTCGCGTGGACCGCGGCGGGAGCGGCCGCCATCATCTCCCTCTCGCGCCTTGAGGGGGGGTTGGAAGGGCCGATCATCGGGTGGCTGGTGGACAAGTACGGGCCTCGGCGGCTCGCCGTGATCGGCGCGGTGATGGCCGGCCTGGGGTTCTTCGCCATGAGCCGCGTGGACGCGCTGAACATCGGCTCTGTACACGTGAGCGCGTTCGTGGCCTTCGCCGTGCTGTACGCGGGGTGGATGTCCATCGGCTACAACACCGGATTTGGCCATGCGAGCCAGGCCGCGGTTAACGCGTGGTTCATCAGGCTGCGCTCTCGGGCCTTCGCCCTCTTCTCCCTGGGCGCAGGCGGCAGCGGCGCAACGGTGGTGGCGCTGGGATGGGCGGTCGACCGCTGGGGCTGGCGAGACGCCGCGTTCATGGCGGGGGTCGGCATCTTCATCATCGTCATCCCGCTGTCCCTGCTGCTGAGACACAAGCCGGAGCAGTACGGCTATCTCCCCGATGGCGATGAACCGGTCGCGAGCCCCGATCCCGCGCCGGAGGCGGCGCAGTCACGCTCGACAGCGGGTCCCGATGCGGCCACCGAGCCGCAAGGGAGCAACGGCGCGACGGCGGCCGCGGCGCGTGGAGTGCAGCACGATTACAGCGTCAAGGAGACGCTCCTGACCGTGAGCTTCTGGATGCTTGTGCTCGGCTCGGCCGCGAGGTCGGTTGCCATGACGTCCATCGTCATCCACGAGGTGGTGTACTTGACCGAGGTCCGGAACATCAACCTGACTCAGGCCAGCTCGGCCCTCGGCGCGATGGTGTTCATCAGCATGGTGGGACGCATGGCGTTCGGGACCCTGGGAGACTTCGTGGACAAGCGGTTCGTGCTCATCGTCACGTACGTGCTGCAAGCGGTGGGCATCTACATCCTGGCGAACGTCACCAACATGGCCCAGGTATGGATATTCGTCGTGGTGTACGGGATCGCCTACGGGGGCGCCATCCCTGTGTTCATGGCCATCGTCGGCGAGTACTACGGGCGGCAATATTTTGCGACGATCCGAGGATTCCTGCAGCTCTTCCTGGTGCCGACAACGGTCCTGGGACCGGTGTTCGCCGGACTGGTGTACGACAGGACCGGAAGCTACCAGATTGCGTTCATGAGCTTCATCGTTGCGCTGCTGGTGGGCACGGTCTTTGTGTTCCTCTCGCGCAAGCCCACCCCCAGGGCGACCGGATCCCGAGCCGGTGAAGGGGCGACCGCGGAGCCACGGTAGCGCGGGCCGGAGTTCGGGTCGCCCACTCGCGGTTGACCGGGGCCAGCCCCCCCATTACACTCGGAGTGCGATTCGCGCGGGACGCGGAAGGGACGAGGAGGCGGCGGCGAGCCGCAGCCACGGGCCCATTTCCTTTACTGGAGCAGCAGAAGCATGCCATCGACCGGACCGATGCTGTCCCTCCTGTTGGCCATCCTGATCGGGTATCTGCTGGGATCGATTCCAGTGGCCACCCTGGTCAGCCGCCGCCGGGGCGTGGACATCTTCTCCACCGGCACGGGGTTGGCAGGCGCGGCCAACGTCTACCGAACGGTGGGGCGCTTCCACGGGACCTTCGTACTTGCGGGGGACGCGGCGAAAGGCGTGCTCACGGTCTTTGTTGCCCAAAGGCTGGGCGCGGAAGGCGTCCTGGCGCTGCTGCCCGCAGTCGCGGCCCTGGCGGGGCACTGGCGCTCGCTGTTCAACGGGTTTCGCGGCGGCGACGGCGTCTCCACCCTGCTCGGAATCACGCTGGCGTCGTTGCCCGTGCTTTCCTTGCCGGTCATCGGGGTGGGCATCATCATGGCGGGTTTCGCCCGCGTGACCCATCGCCACGCCACGATCTGGGGCGGGGGCTCGGGCTACGGCCTCCTGCTGGTGATGGCGCCCTTCTTCCCAGATCGCATTGAGACAATCTTGGGCATATGGCTTCTGGCGCTCATGGTCCTGGCACACGCCATCGTGGGCTATCGCCGGCGGCGTTGGGACCCCGACTTCGACGATATCGCGGATGAGGCCCAGCCGGAGAACTCCACGACCTAAACCACGGGAGAACAGGGCATGGACACAGGCGAGGCTGAGGAGACCCAAGATCTGGGATTGCCGGAGGGCGCGGTCATAGTCCGCCAGTCCCAATGGTCCTGGCTGCTGTTTGTGGCGCCGTGGGGGGTTCTGGCGCTGGTGTCCACGGCCTTCGACGCGATCTCCTTTGGGCTATTCCCAGCGATCCTCGCGGCGATAGTCGTGGTCCCCCGATACATCACCTACCGGAGCACGTCGTACATACTGGCGCCCGGCGTGGTAGCGGTGCAGCGAGGGAACCAGCGGTCCGACATCCCTATTTCCGAAGTCGCCGGCCTTCGCGTGGACCCGGGGATCTTTGGGAGGAGCCTGGGTTACGCGGCAGTTCGCTTGGACCTACGGGACGGCCGGAACGCGACACTCAGCTACGTGCCCCAGAGATCCCCGCTTGTGAGCCACATCGAGGCGTACATGGACCCCCCGGACTCGGCGGAGCCGGAGCCAGATCCACCCGCCGAAGGCTAGCTTTCACTCCGGCGCTCGCGCCGCGGACCGGAGTGGCGGAAAGCACGGGCCTACCTGCCCGCGGCGCAGTCCGGCCCGCGAACCCTGATCCTTCACCGGGCCCAACCCATGCCGGTCGCGCCGCGCCTACTCGAAGATGTTGTCGACGAGGTTCTGGACGTACTCCTCTTCGCTCATGCCCAGGATCTCTTTGTAGACGTACTCATTGTGCTGGCCCATGACCGGGGCGGGCATGACCAGCTCACCGGGGGTCTTGGACAGCCGGAAGCTCGGGCCATCGTACGCGTGGACTCCCATCTCCTGGTGGTCCAAGAACCAGAAGTGCTTCCGGTACGCCACCTGCGGGTCGCTGAAGAGGTCGGACGTCTTCTGCACCACCCCCGCCGGC
>CAYTEC010000039.1:0-18835 GCA_964436745.1 uncultured Dehalococcoidia bacterium
TGCCGTACTTGCTGGCGTTGAAGTTGGCGAAGAAGCCGGACCGATCGTTGCCGGGAATGCCGTCCCGGAACGGCCCGCCGACCCTGAGCGAGTCGGGCCGAGTGGTGGACTCCACATGGACCACGGTGGCCCCGTGATCGGCGAAGTACTTGATGGTGACCGGGCCCACACCGATCCACGTGAAGTCCAGGATGTTGACCCCTTCGAATAGCTTCGGCGCCATCTGCTTCCTCCATTCGACTCATACCGCCTTGCGCCTCTGGGAAAACGCCAGCGTACCGTCGGCCGCGTACCGCGTCAAGCCGCGCCCGCTGCCCACCAGGATGAGGGGCTCGTGCCCGGCGGGCCGTGTGGCGTCTCGGCCACCGTGGTGAAGCTCAGGAACGCTCCCTCCCCTATCGCCTGACAGACACTCTTGGTTTCTCTTACAATGGCGGGACTGTGGTCCACCTTCAGCAATCAGTCCGATCCATCGTCTCCGCGCCGCTCCCAGCCCGAGCCCTGGCGCTGACCCGGCAGCACACGCTGCTCCTGGTACTGCTTGCGGCGCTGGCGCTCCGGGTGTACGGCGTCGGGTGGGACGGCGGCTACTTGTTCCACCCAGACGAGCGGGCCATCCTGACCCATACGTACGACATGGAGCTTCCCCCGGTCTCGGACCTCGGTGTCCTGCTGGACGCGGAAGCCAGCCCATGGAACCCCAGGTGGTTCCCGTACGGCAGCCTCCCTCTCTACCTGCTCAAGTCACTCCAGATCGTCGTTTCGCCGGTGATCCACCTGGACCTGGTGGGGCTGAGCCTGGCGGGCAGGGCTGTCTCCGCGGTGGCGGACGTGGGCAGCGTGCTGATGGTCTTCCTGTTGGGTCGACGGCTGTTCGAGCGAAGGACCGCGCTGCTGGCCGCGGGCTTCACGGCCCTGGCCGTGGTCCACATCCAGCTCAGCCACTTCTACGCGGTCGACACCGTCCTCACGTTGTTCGTGCTTGCGGCAGTCTTCTTCATGGTGCGGCTAGTCCAGGACGGGCGTCTGCGAGATTCGGCGCTGGCCGGGGGATTCGTCGCGCTGGCCCTGGCCACCAAGGTCAGCGCCGCCCCCATTCTCCTGCCCCTCTTTCTGGCGCACCTGTTCCTGGTCTTTCGCGGGGGTGGCGGAGTCCGATCGATCATCGGCCGGCTCCCGGCGATCCCACGGCAGTTGTGGAGATCAGCCGCGGGACTGGGCCTGTCGATGGCGGTGCTCGTCGTGGTGCTCTTGGTCGCCGCGCCGTACGCGTTCCTCGATTTCGGTCGCTTCTTCGCGGACGTGGTCGAGCAGAGCGAGATGGTGCGGGGCATCCGAGATTATCCGTACACCCGGCAGTATGCGGACACAACGTCCTACCTTTACCAAGCCCGACAGCTAGCGCTCTTCGGACTCGGCGCCCCTCTGGGCGTGGTGGCGTGGGCGGGCCTGGTCTTCGCCGTGGGCTCCGCCGCGGTCCGCCGCCGCCCCGGCGAGGCGCTGGCGCTGGCGTGGGTGATCCCGCTCCTGCTGCTGACGGGGGCGTTCCAGGTGAAGTTCCTTCGATACCTTTTGCCCGCCACGCCCTTCCTCCTCCTGTACGGCGCGCGGATGCTCGTGGTGGGGCTGGACTGGACGAGGGCGCATCGCCCAGGACTGGCGGGGCCGCTCCGGGCCGCCACGGCCTTCGTCGTCCTATCGACCGGGTTCTATGCCCTGGCTTATGTCAACATCTACTCCGAACCTCACCCGGCGGTGCGAACGTCGCGTTGGCTCAACGAGCAGGCCGAGTCCGGGCTCGTCCTCCTCAAAGAGCATTGGGAGGAGGGGCTGCCGGACCTCCACCGCCACCGCACGTCCGAGCTGCCCATGTACGAGCCGGACAGCCAACGCAAGACGGAGACCGTGGCGGGCCTCCTCGCGAACGCGGACTATTTGCTGTTCTATAGCAGCCGGCTGTACGGCACCATCCCCCGCCTGCCGGAGCGATACCCCGTGTCGACGGGCTACTACCAGATGCTGTTCCAGGGCGACCTGGGCTACGAGGTGGTCCGCGTGGAGCAGGCGTACCCCTCGCTCCTGGGGATCGCGTTCACCAACGACACGTTCTCGCGCCCCGGCCTCCCGGTCCCGACGCCCGTGGCGCTGGCGCGCCCGGCCGCCATTACCATCGGGCTCGGGTTCGCCGACGAGAGCTTTTCCGTGTACGACCACCCCAGGGTCCTGGTATTGCACAACGTGGGTCGGCTCCCGGCGGGGCAGATCGAAGAGATCCTCACCGAGGGCCCGCACGAGTCCCGGTTCGACGAGATGCTCATGCCGAGCGGGCTCGCCGCTGCCCAGCGTGCCGGAGGGACGTGGAGCGACATCGCCCCGGAGGACGGACTCGGGGCGCGGTTCCCCCTGGTCGTGTGGCTCGCGGTGGTGTACGCGGGCTCCCTGGCGGTGACGCCCCTGGCGCTGGTGGTCTTTCGAGGGCTGCCGGACCGGGGGTACCTGCTTGCCCGACCGATGGGGCTCCTGCTGCTGGCCTACGCACCTTGGCTCCTGGCGAGCCTGGGGTGGGCGCCCTTCGGCCGGGGGACCATCGCGCTGGGATTCGCGGCGCTCCTCGGCACGTCCGCGTGGCTCGCCGTCCGTTTCCGACACGAGCTGACCATCTTCGTCCGGCGACACTGGCGTCTGCTGCTGGCGGAGGAAGCCATCTTCCTGGGCGCGATCCTGGCCTTCACCCTGGTCCGCATGGCGAACCCGGACCTGTGGCACGCGTTCCGCGGCGGCGAGAAGCCGATGGACCTTGCGTACCTCAATGCCGTGGTCCGCTCCACCTTCATGCCGCCCTACGACCCGTGGTTTTCCGGGGGTTCGCTGAACTACTACTACTTCGGCCAGTTCATGGTCGCGACCCTGGTCAGGGCCACGGGAATCCCCACGGCTATCGCCTACAACCTGGCGGTGCCCACGCTGTTCGCGCTCACCGCCACGACGGCCTTCTCGCTCGGCTACAACCTGGCCGAGGGGGCGAGGAGAGCCGCCCGGCTTGCCTGGCCGGCGCCACGGTGGAGCGCAGCGGCGGCGGGAACGGCGGCGATGGCCTTCGCGGCCATCCTGGGCAATCTCGGCGGAGCTGGGCAGATCCTCAAGGGGGGGTGGGAGCGCATCGTCGACGGCGCTCCGTTCCCGTCATTCGACTTCTGGGCACCGACCCGCATGATGCCCCCCGACCCACCGGGGTTCGAGATCACCGAGTTCCCGTTCTTCACGTTCCTGTTCGGCGACCTCCATGCCCACATGATGGCGATGCCGCTTGCGCTGCTCGCCATCGGCCTCTCGCTGAACGCCCTTCTCGTGTCCCGACCTGGGGTCGGGCTCAGGCGCTTCGCGGCCTCGCTGGCGCTCCTCTCGCTTACGGTTGGGGCGCTCTGGGCGACCAACGCGTGGGATTTCCCGGCATACCTCGGCCTGGGCGCCGTGGCGCTCGTCCTGGGGGAGTATCTGCGCCGGCGCAGGGTATCGCGGACGTGGCCCTTGCGAGCCCTGGCGGCCACGGCGCTCTTCGCCGTCCTGGCGGTACTCCTCTGGCTCCCCTACCACCTGCGGCTCGACAACGCATACGCGGGGGTGGTGGAGACCCCGGCCCAGACGGCCCTCTGGCAGTACCTGGCCATCCACGGCCCGCTGTTGTTCCCGGTGCTCACGCTCCTGGCGCTCGCCCTGCCGCTCGGCCTGCGCGGGTGGCTCCGGAGAGCGACGGAGCTCCAACGATGGGCCGTGGCGCTGGTCGCGTTGGGCGTCGCGTCGGGGACGGCAGCCGCGGGGTTGGTCGGGCACCACACCATCGCGTTCATCCTACCGCTCGAGGCGGCCACGACCGCAGTCGGCCTGCGGTGGGCCGGAGCGTTCGGGAGGCCCGTGCGAGGCTCGGCACGAGCGGTCTCCCCCACCGCCGTGCCATGGGTGGTGACGCCGCTGCTACTGCTGGGGCTCGCTCTCGGGATCGGCATCGGGGTCGAGTTGGTAGCGGTGCGGGGCGACATCGACCGGATGAACACGGTCTTCAAACTGTACCTGGAGGCGTGGCTGCTCCTCTCCATCGCTTCCGCCTTCGCCCTGTGGTACGTGGGGTTCGCACGGGGGCTCTTCCGCCGGGTGCGTCTGCGCAAGGGGCTCTGGCTGGCAGCGCTAGCGCTACTGCTGGCGGGGGCAGCGGTGTACCCAGCCATGGGGACCGGAGTCCGCCTCGCCGACCGATTCCAGCCCACGCCCCTCACCCTGGACGGCACGGCCTTCATGGAGGGGGCGACGTACCGCGACTCCGAAGGGGCCGTGGAAACCCGGTGGGACCTGGAGGCGATCCAGTGGCTCCAGGCCAACCTGGACGGGTCGCCCGTCATCGTGGAGGGGCGGACGCCGCTCTACCGCTGGGGCGGGCGGGTCTCGATCCACACAGGGCTGCCGGCGGTGGTGGGCTGGGACTGGCACCAGAAGCAGCAGCGGTGCGGCGTGGAGCCGTGCCCGGCGGTGGACGCGCGGGCCCGGGACGTGGACCGCATCTATTCCACCACTGACCCACGGGAGGCGATGCGGCTCCTACGCAAGTACGGCGTAGCGTACCTGTACGTGGGAGAGACGGAGCGCCTCTACTATGCGGAGGAAGGGCTGGATAAGCTGCGTGGCATGGAGGAGGCGGGGGATCTGGTCGCGGTGTACACGAAGGCGGAGGTCACGGTGTACGCCGTAGCCCCGTGAGCGCGGCCGGAAGCAGGAGGGGCTAAGCCCCACTCAGCCGTCCCGGTACTGGGGGTAGGAACCGAAGACCTTGAGCATGGATGCGTCGCGGCCCAGGACCTCCAGGGCCTCCCGCACGCGGCCGTCCTCCCGGTGTCCCTCCAGGTCCACCAGGAATATGTAGCGGCCGAGGCTCTCCTTGGTGGGCCGCGACTCCACCTTGACCAGGTTGATGCCGCGGAGCGCGAAGACCCCCATCGCGTCGTACAGCAGGCCCGGCTTGTCCTGATCGAAGGCGAAGCAGACCGAGGTCTTGTCCGCCCCAGTGGGCGGGTGGTCTTCGGACGCCAGGATCACGAAGCGGGTGACGTTGTTGGCGCGGTCCTGGATGCCCCGCTCCAGGATCTCCACATCGTAGAGCTGGGCCGCCCTGCCGGGTGCGATGGCCGCGGCGGGCTCGTCGCTCGCCCTCAGCCCTTCCACCGCCGCCACCGTGGAGAGGGCGGCGAAGGCCTGGGCTTGCGGGAAGCGCCGCTGCAGGTACTCACGGCATTGGCCAAGGGCGTTCGGGTGCGAATAGATGGCGCGGATGGCACCCGACTCGGTGCCCGGCAGGGCCAGGAGGCAGTGCTCGATGGGGATGACCAGCTCGCGGCGGATGCGGAGACGGTCCTCCTGGATCAGCAGGTCCAGCGTATCAGGGACGGAGCCCTCCAGGCTGTTCTCGATGGCCAGGACGCCCTCGTCGGCCTCCCCCGCCCGCGTGGCCTCCACGACGGCAGCGAAGGAGGAGAAGGGAATCCGCTGGGCCTCGGAGTCGTACCGGTGGGCCGCCTCCTCGGAGAAGGTGCCGGGGGGACCAAGGTAGGCCAGACGCCTTGCCATGCTATCCTTCCGCGGTCAGCGCCTCCAGCAGGGCCTCGCCATGCTCGGCGCTGGTCAGCGCGACCACCGCATCGTGCATATCAATCACTGTATCGTCGGCCAGGGCCTTCATCGTGCCGTCGCGTCCGATGATCGCCACCACGGTCGTATGGGGCGGCAACGTGACCTCGCCCAGCGACTTGCCCACCACGGCAGCTTGGGGAGGGATGTCCACCTCCACGGCCTCCCGGTCGCCGCGGACGGGCAGGACGTGAACCCGCGAGCGGGCGGGGATCTCCTCCTCTATGGCGGCCAGCAGCATCTGGGTCCGCTTGACCGTGACATCCACGCCCAGAACGTTGAAGAGGGTCTCGTTCTCCGGGTTGTTGATGAAGGAGATCGTGCGACCGACCTTGAACCGGTGCTTGGCGAGCTGGCAGACGGCCAGGTTGTCCTCGTCGCTGCCGGTGGTGGCGATGAGGATGTCCGCTCGGCGCACGCCCGTCGCCGCAAGGATTGAGGGCTCGGTGCCGTCGCCCCGGAGCGTGATGCTGCCGAAGCTGTCGATCGCCTCTCGCGCCCGCTTTGGGTCCGACTCCACGATGAAGACCTCATGGCCCGCGTTGAGGAGGTCCCGAGCCAGGAATGAGCCTACTTTGCCGCCGCCAACCACAACAATGTACATGGTGCGCTCAGAGCATCACCGCCTCAAGGATAAGGCCGGCGGTGACCTTGGTGGGGCTCACGGCGTCCAGCCCCAGCTGGCTGTACATCTCCTGACGGACCGGGTCGCCAACCCGGCACACTACCTGCGGGACTCGGAAGACGTACTTGGCCTTCTGGGCGGCGAAGGCGTTGCGGTTGTCGCGCACCGCCACGGCCACGAAGACGTCGGCCTCCCGAATGCCCGCTTCCACCAGGTCTGCGTCCAGGGTGCCGTCGCCGACGAAGGTGGAACCTTCCTGGTCGCGCATCCCCTTCGGCAGCAGCAGGAAGTTCTCTTCCTCGGAATCGATCATGCAGACGTCGTGGCCGCCACGCCAGAGGGTCTCGGCCACCTGAGCGCCGATGCGCCCGCACCCCATGACCAGCACCTTCATCGGACGGTCTCGCCGGCAGAGGAAGGCGCGTGAGCGGCGGGGGCAGGCTCCGCGGGGTGCGCCCCTCTCAGGACCAGGACCTGACAGGGCGCGTTAGCCATGATGTACGGGACCGTCTGGCCCATCGAGAACGATCCGTGGCGTCGCTTGTAGTGCATGCCCAAGAGGATCAGGTCCGCCTCCCGCTCGATGGCCTCCTGGATCACCGCCGGGCCGGCGTCCCGCGCCTGGATAAGCTCGGCGCTGGCGAGCTTGCACTTGTGGTGGCGCAAGCCCTCCTCCACCTTGCGGAGGACCTCTTCACCGCGACGGGTCTCCTCCGGGAGCTCGTAGTCCAAGGGGAACTCGCGCGGCACCTCGATGACGTACAGTGCGACGATGCTGCCGTGCCCGTGGCCGACCACCTTGGAGGCCAGTCGGAGCGTCTCGTCGTCTATCTTGCCGCCTTTGACGGGTAGGAGAATGCGCGTTTCGCCCATCTAGGCCTGTTCGGAAGAGGGGATTGGCATTTGAGAACCGGTTGCCTCCAATGTGCGTGACCCTTCAGACGGCACATAATTATGCGCCCCTCTCCCACTAGGCGCAAGGGGGGAAAGGAGGAGACGCGGAGAAGAAACGGTATAGGTTGTGTGCAGGGCGTTGCGCGGCGGGCGCGACGCTTTCATGGGTGACGCTCCGGGCGGCCGTTACAGGGAATGATCGGCACGCAACTTCTCCAGGAGGTCGTCACTGCTGGCGATGACCAGCAAGTCCCCGGCCCGCAGGCGCTCTTCCTCGGCGGGCAGCAAGATCAGGTCCTTCCCTCGCCGGACCCCAAGGACCGCCAGGCCGTATTTGTCACGCGCCGTGGAGAGCCCAGCGTCCTTCAGCGTCTTGTTGCACATCTCGTCCGGCACCCGCACTTTGCTGATGCCGAAGCTGGGGGCCAGCTCCATGTACTCCAGCACGTCCGGATTGAAGAGGCTCCGGGCGATGCGAGTGCCGCGCTCGAGCTCCGGCTGGACGACGATGTCGGCGCCTATCCGCTCCAGGGTCTGGGCGTGCAGCGGATTCCGTGCCCGCGCCACCAGGAAGGGGATCCCGATGCTCTTGAAGAGCACCGCCGCCATGATGTTGGCCTCGACGTTGGAGCCGATGGCCACGACGGCGACATCGAAGTTGCTGACGCCTAGCTCGCGCAGGGTGGCCTCGTTGGTCGCGTCGGCGGCAACGGGGTGCGTCACCTGACCCATCACGTCCTGAACGCGGCGTGGGTCCGTATCCAGGGCAAGCACGTCATGCCCCATCTGGTACAGCGTGCCCGCCATGCTGGCCCCGAACCGCCCCAGCCCCGCGACGATAACCTGTTTTTTCGCCATGTCCCACCTTCACCCTATTCTAACGCGCTCTCTGGCGTAACGATATAGAGCCGGTTTTTGCTCCCGAGGCATCAGCGTCAGCGCCAGGGTCAGCGGACCGATGCGCCCCACCACCATGGTTACGATGATGAGGAGCTTGCCCACGATGCCCAGGTCAGGCGTGATCCCGGTGCTCAGCCCCACCGTGCCCACCGCCGACACAGCCTCGAACAGCAGGTTGATGAACCGGGCCTCGTCGCCTTCTATGAAGGTCAGCACGAAGGCCACCAGGAACACGAGGGTCGCGGCCATGGTGGTCACGCCGACGGCCCGGTGCAACTGGGTCGGGGCGATCTCGCGCCCGAACGCTGAAATCTGCTCGCGCCCCCGGATAGACGCGACGATGGTCGCCACCAGCACTCCAAGCGTGTTCAGGCGGATGCCCCCGCCCGCCGAAGCGGACGCCGTGCCGATGATCATGAGGGCCATGACGAAGAACGCGGTGGCCGGCGCCACCAGGCCGAATGAGATGGTGCTGAAGCCGGCGGCCCTCGTCGTGATCGACTGGAAGGTGGCGTTCATCAGCTTCACGGGCACCGACATCGGCCCCAGGGTCTGCTCGTTCCCGTACTCGAACGCGAAGACGACGGCGACTCCCAGGAGCCACAGCGCGCCGCTGGACACCAGCACGATCTTGCTGTCCAGGCTGAAGCGGGAGAAGCGGCGGACCCGCGCCAGGTCGGCGATGACCGCGAAGCTCAGCCCCCCCAGAACGATCAGCACTGCCATCACGCCCAGCACCAGTGGGTCGCCGGCGAACGCGCCGAGGCTGGAGGAGTCCCGCACAGTGGTGAACCCGGCGTTGTTGAACCCGCTCACGGACTGGAAGATCCCGTGCCAGGCGGCCTCCGCCCAGCCCCATTCAAAGACCTGCCGGAACCGGACCGCCAGAACGATCCCCCCAACCAACTGGAACGCCAGGGCAGTGACCATCAGGTTGCGGATCAGCCGCAGCACTCCCCCGATTTGCGCGGCCCCCACCGATTCCTGGAAGGCCAGCCGCTGCGGCAACGTGATCCGGTGCCCTACCAGGATCAAGATGAACCCGGCCAGAGTCATCCACCCCAGCCCTCCCACCAGGATGAGCGCCCAGATCACCGCCTGCCCCGCGAAGCTCCAGTACACGGGCGTATCCACGACGACAAGCCCCGTCACCGTGACCGCGGACGTCGCGGTGAAGAGCGCGTCCATGAAGGGAGTCCACTCGCCCGTGGTGTTGGCGAACGGGAAGAGGAGCAGCGCGGCCCCCAAGCTGACGAGAAACATGAGGCCCGCGACGAGCGTGGCGGGGGATGCGATGCCCTGGGACGGAAGGCGGGGGAGGGGGACGCTGAATCGCCTGGAGGGGGTCTCCCGGGAACGGGGGCGCCGAACGATCTGATCTCCGGGCCTTGGCTGCCACCGCTGTCGCACTCGACGCTCCTGGGTGCTGAGCGCGCCCACATTACTCCCGCCATGCCACGCTTGTCAACGCCTTGCCCGCGGGAAACGGCCCCCACCCCTGCGCCCCGTTTGACGCGGCTACGGAGCGCAGCTACAATGAACCCCTCCATCCATCACGGAATCCTGGACTTCCCATGTACATCAAAGACCTCATCAGTCGCCCCGGCCCTTCCTTCTCCTTCGAGTTCTTCCCACCGAAGACCGACAGGGGCTTCGAGTCATTGTACGCCACCGTCGCGGAGCTCCGCCGCCTGAACCCCACCTTCGTATCCGTCACCTATGGCGCTGGGGGAAGCACCCGGCGCAAGACCGTGGATATCGTCGCCAAGATCAAGCACGAGCTGGGCATCGAGTCGATGGCCCATATCACGTGCGTCGGCGCGACGCGCGACGAGATCCGAGAAGTGCTGGACGAGGTGCGGGCGAAGGGTATCCAGAACGTCCTCCCCCTCAGGGGCGACCCCCCGGCCGGAACCGACACGTTCCAGGCAACCCCCGGAGGCTTCGAGCACGCCGTGGACCTGGTGGCGTTTATCCGCGAGCGTTACGACTTCTGCCTGGGCGTCGCCGGGTACCCGGAGGGGCACCAGGAGGCCCCGGACCTGGAGACCGACCTGGACAACCTGAAGCGGAAGGTGGACGCGGGCGCCGATTTCATCATCACCCAGCTCTACTACGACAACCGCTTCTTCTTCGACTTCGTGGAACGGGCCGTGGCCCGGGGCATCACCGTGCCCATCATCCCGGGCATCATGCCGGTGGTCAACGCGAGCCAGATTCAGCACATCACGCGGATGTGCGGCGCCAACATCCCGGCGACGATGGCGGCGGACCTGGAGCGGCTCGGAGACGACACGGCCGCGGCCGAGGAGTACGGTATCGACTACTCGACCCGTCAGTGCGAGGAGCTGTTGGCACAGGGCGTGCCCGGAATCCACTTCTACACCCTCAACCGCTCCCGCTCCACCTGGACCATCTTCGAGAACCTCAAGCGGGCGGGAGTGCTCTCCGAGCCCGCGGCGTAGGCGCGCTGCAGGCTCCGAACTCCACCGGCATGCCATGCCGCGTGAGCGTGCTTCCGAGGCCCTCCGTTCGACCTCGTCCGTTCGTTGACACCCCTCCGAGCCCGCTGCTACACTCGGGCCGTGGCACGCCTCGAAGCTCCCCCCCACGAAGGCGGCATCGCCCGCGACACCACGCCCAGCGGCTCGACAGGTGGCAGTGGCCTAGGCCTGAACTCGTACCGTCGACCGCGCCAGCAGTGCGTCGCAAGGAGGGCCGGATGAAGATGACACTGTCGGTTTTGAAGGCCGACGTAGGGTCCATCGGAGGCCACACACGTCCGTCCGAGCGGATGATGGCAGCCGCCCGCACGGCCGTGCAGGAAACCATCGACAGCGGCCTGCTCATCGACGGGTTCGTGGGCCACACCGGGGACGACATCTGCATCACCGCCTCGCACACCCGGGGCGTCAACGACACCGACGTCCACCAGTTTGCGTGGCAGACGTTCTTGAAGGCCACCGCCATCGCCTCCGAGTACGGCTTGTACGGCGCGGGGCAGGATCTGCTGGTGGACGCCCCCTCGGGGAACATCCGCGGGGCCGGGCCGGCCGTGGCGGAGCTGGAATTCGACCATGATCCGGTGAAGACGAACAAGGTGCGCGCGACGGAGTCGTTCATGGTCCTGGCCGCCGATAAGTGCGGACCCGGGGCGTACAACCTGCCGATGTTCCTCGGCTTCGCCGACCCCATGTACTGCGCGGGTCTGATGCTGCCCAAGATGAGCAAGGGGTTCACCTTCCGGATCATCGACATGGACGGCAAGGAAGGCGACAGCATCCTTGAGCTCAACGCCCCTGAGGATTACTACCAGCTCGCCGCCCTGCTGAGGGACAACGAGCGGTTCGGCATCGAGTCCATCGTCTCGCGCCTCGACGGCGAGCCCGCGGCGGCCATATCCGCCACGCGCTTGCACAACATCTCCGGCACCTACACCGGCAAGGACGACCCGGTGGCCCTGGTTCGCAATCAGGGGATCTTCCCGGCGCCGGAGGAGCTCGTGTCGCCGTACGCCAAGGCCCACTTCGTTGGTGGAGACGCGCGCGGCTCGCACGTCATGCCCATCATGCCGGTGGCCCTGAACACGGCCGTCACCGGCATCTACTGCCTGCCCCTGGTCTCCTGCGTCGGCTTCTCGCTGAGCGCCGGCGGCTACTTTTCCGACACCTACATAGACTTCTTCGACAACCCTGCGTGGGACGTGGTGCGGAACCGCGCGCAGGAGAAGGGTATCGCGATGCGGGACCAGGGGTGGTCCGGCGCCGCGATGCTCCCGTACCACGAGCTCGAGTACAGCGGCTTCCGCGACACCGTCGAGGGGCTCCTGAGCCGGTTCTCGATCCGGAGCAGCTAGGGCAACAGTCCCAAGCCCAAAGCTGGCGCGAAGCTGCGGGGGTCTTGAAGCCCCACATTCCCTGGGAAACCTGGGGCAGCAGCAGCGCCGCAACGTTGGACACATAGGGAGGCCCGGGCACCGGCAACGCCGATTCCGGGCCTCCCGTCTTTCTCCCGGACCGGAGAGGGAGCGGAAACACCATGGCGGACCCAACGCACGCCGGAGACCCCGTCTCCCCCCCGGTAAGAAGCATCTTGCTGGCCACCGGGAATCCGGGGAAGGCCCGGGAGCTGGCCGAGCTGCTGGCGGGCGTCCCCTACACCCTCGTGACCCTGGCGGATGTGGGCCTCCCGGACGACGTGGAGGAGGTCGGCGTCACGCTGGAGGAGAACGCCCTCATCAAGGCCCGCTCCTACGCTCGTCGCTCCGGCCTCACCACCCTCGCCGACGACTCCGGCCTCGAGGTCGATGCGCTCGGGGGCGCTCCGGGGGTCCATTCCAAGCGGTTCGCGGGCGAGGACGCCACGGACGAGGAGCGCGTTGCGTACCTCCTCCAGCGCCTGGAAGGGACGCCGCTCGAAGAGCGGACGGCCGCGTTCCGCTGCGTCCTCGCGGTGGCCGCGCCGGACGGTCGCGCGCTGACGCGAGAGGGAGTGTGTCGTGGTATCATTACCGATACGCCCCAAGGGTCCGACGGGTTTGGCTACGACCCGGTGTTCTGGGTCCCGGAGGTGGGGCGCACGATGGCGGAGCTGACGCCGAGCGAGAAGAACCGGATCAGCCACCGTGCCAGGGCGGCGCGAGAGGCCGCGGAGTTGCTTCGCGGGTCGGAGGTGAGTTCGTGGTAGGGGCCGAGGGGACACCGCCCGTGGTCGATCGGATGGCCCGGCCGCTGCGGGACCTGCGCATCTCGGTCACCGACCGGTGCAACTTCCGGTGCCCATACTGCATGCCCGCCGAGGTGTTCGGGGAGCGATACAACTTCCTGCCGAGGGCGGAGCTGCTCACGTTTGAGGAGATCGCGCGGCTCGCCCGCGTCTTCGCCGACCTGGGCGCGGCCAAGCTGCGCATCACCGGCGGCGAGCCCCTGGTCCGCGCCGACGTCGAAGAGCTGGTCGCCCTGCTCTCCCATGACGGTCGATACCCGGATATCGCCATGACCACCAACGGCTATCTGTTGGCAGACAAGGCGGAGGCGCTCAAGGACGCAGGGCTCACGCGCGTCACCGTCAGCCTCGACTCGCTGGACGACGAGGTCTTCGGACGCATGAACGGTCGCGGCTTCACGAGCCGACGCGTCCTGGACGGGATCGCGCGGGCCGAGGAGGTGGGGCTCGCCCCCATCAAGATCAACACCGTGGTTCAGCGTGGCGTGAACGACCACACCATCGTGGACCTGGCTCGTCGGTTCCAGGGCACCGGCCGCATCGTGCGTTTCATCGAGTACATGGACGTGGGCAACCGCAACCAGTGGCGCTCGGACGATGTGGTGCCCGCCGGGGAGATCGTGGAGCGAATCGGCGCGGAGATGCCTCTTGAGCCCATCGGGGCGAACTACGATGGCGAGGTCGCGGAGCGCTACCGGTACCTCGATGGAAGCGGCGAGATCGGCGTGATCGCCTCCGTCACAAAGCCGTTCTGCGGCGATTGCACCCGCGCCCGCCTCTCCACCGACGGCCGGCTCTACACGTGCCTGTTCGGGAGCATCGGCCGCGACTTGCGGGCGCCCCTGCGCGACGGGGCCAACGACGAGGAGCTCGCCGCCGAAATCCAGCGCACGTGGGGCCGCCGCGCCGACCGCTACTCAGAGCTGCGAGCCTCCGTGGAGGAGAGCGGCAACGGGAGCGGCCGCCCGAAGATCGAAATGTACCAGATCGGCGGCTGAGTGCCCCGTACCGAGCCGCGGAAGAGGGCGATGTACCCACCGTTGGACCTAGCCCGCTTCGCCCTGTCGGAGTTCGAGCGGGGCCTGTCCGACCTGTCGGACCAAGAGGCCCGCATCCGCATCGGGAAGGCCGACGGGACCGAGATGAACGCGATCTCGTGGGTCGTCGGCCACATCGCGCAGCACTGGCTGTCGATCGCGTCTTCCGTCACGGGCGAGCGGCGTCCCGGCGGTCTGCGTCCTTCAGCCGAAGGACTGCGGCCCTTTTCGAGCGGACCCAATGCCGACCCAACGCCGCCACCCCTCGCCGACACCATCGCGCTCCTCACCGCCGCTGCGGAGTCGGTCGAGTGGATCGGCAACGCGGACGCCGAGCGCCTGTCGTCGAAGCCGGAATCGAACCCCGAAGCCGAATCCCTGGGCACGACCGTGATGCGCGCCGCGCTGCACACCTGGTACCATCTTGGCGAGATCGCGGCCGTTCGCCAGATGATGGGCCATGTGGAGGTCCCCTTCGTCGGCGGGATGGCCGGGAAGCTGGAGTGGGGAAGCGCGCAGGAGGGCCGGGAGACACCATGATCAGCATCTACACCGACGGCTCCTACAACACGGCCACCGATACCGGCGGTTGGGCCGCACTGGTAATGGAGGAAGACCGCCGTCGCATCGTGCCCGGCAAGGAGACCCGGAAGGGGAAGGCGACTAGCAACCGAATGGAGATCACCGCCGCCATCGAGGGCCTGGCGTCGACGCCCGACGGCGCGGCCTGCACCGTGTTCAGCGACAGCCAGTACGTGGTCTTCACGATGACCAAGGGCTGGCAACGCCGGGCCAACACGGACCTCTGGGAACGCCTGGACAGCGTCTGCTCCCGGCGGAAAGTGAGCTGGGAGTGGGTCAAGGCGCACGCCGGCCACCCGGAAAACGAGTTCGTGGACGCCATGGCGGACTGGGAGTCGGGTACCCGCGCGAAGGAGCCCAGGCTGGAGGACTTCCTGAAGGCCGCAGGCGCTCCGAAGAAGCCGGCTGCGGCGCGAGCGAAGAAGACCCGAGAGGCCGATGACGGGCGCGCCGAGGGCCTGACGCACGTCGACGCGGATGGCCGGGCCCGCATGGTGGACGTCGGCGGGAAGCCAGAGACGGAGAGGGAGGCGGTAGCCGCGGGCAGCGTGCTGATGCAGCCGGCCACCCTGGACCTCATCCTGGAGGGCGGCATCGAGAAGGGCGACGTGCTGACGACGGCCCGCCTGGCGGGGATCATGGGCGCCAAGCAGACCTCCCAGCTGATCCCACTCTGCCACCCAATCCCGCTCACGCAGGTCGCCGTGGAGCTTGCGCCCGACCGGGCGCGCGCGGCGGTCGACATCACCGCCACGGCCCGGACCGTGGCCCGAACGGGCGTCGAGATGGAGGCGATGACCGCCGTGGCCATCGCGGCCCTCACGGTCTACGACATGTGCAAGGCCGTGGACCGCGCCATCCGCATCGAAGGGGTGCGCCTCCTGCGGAAACGCGGGGGGAAGAGCGGCGAGATCGTGCTGGAGTAGTCGTGCGCGCAGTCCCGGACATCACGATGGTCAAGGGCGGCGTGGGAGGCAATGCCTGGATCCTGGAGGAGGAGCGGGCGGTCACCCTCATCGACTCCGGCACGCGCGCGAGCTACCGACGCATCCTGGAGTGCCTGCGTGCCCTGGGCCGCGAGCCGGAATCGGTCTCGACGATCCTGCTGACCCACGGCCACCCGGACCACTACGGGGGCGCCTCCCGCCTCCAGCGCGAGACCGGGGCGCGGGTGCTGATCCACTCTGCGGACGTCACTGTGAACCGGTCGGGGACCCCGCTGGTCCGCTATCACTGGGTTCCCGGCATCGTCGCCCCCAACGTGGACGGCTTCCTGGAGGACGGCCAAGTGCTCCCCGTCATGGGAGGCCTGACGGTGCTCCACACGCCCGGCCACACGCCCGGAAGCGTGGCGTTCCACCTGGTGGCGCGCGACCTCCTCTTCACGGGGGACACACTGCTGGCCAACGGGCGCCACTTCCGACGGCCCCTGCCGTTGCCCCACACGAAGCGGTCCGACTACCGACGGTCGGTCCAGCGGCTCTCTGGCCTGAGCTTCGAGACAGCCTACCCCGGCCACGGGCTCCCCATCGTCGGGGGCGCCGGGGCGCGGCTGCGGGAGTTCGATCTGCTTCGGTACGGTCGCGACGTCCCCTGGTGGTGGAGGGCGATGCGAGGCGTCCCGCTGGTGTCGCGGCTGGGCATCGGCATCGCAGCGAGGACCCTGACGCCACTAGGTCGGACCGGCGAGTCGGGCAGCTAGGGGGCCGCGTCCGCTTCCGAGTCCGCGCCCCGCTCCGACTCCCCCTCGGGCGTGACCGCGCCGAGCACCGGCGGCAGGTCGCCTTCCAGGTCGGCGTGGAGGACCTGCCCCGGCGCGATGACCACCCGGCCGATGCCCGAGCCCTCCCCGGTCTCCACCTCCACCCGCTCGTTGACGCGCAGCGACAGGCCGCGCGAGTCGTAGAAGCCCACGTTCTCCAACCCGCGCACCCGGACGCCGACGACCTTGTCGAGAGACACGGCCATTGCTTGGCCCTCCTTGTCAGCCACGCTCGCCCGCCCCCTCCATGGTTCGACAGGCTCACCACGAGCGGACCTCTCTCCGCTCACCCTGAGCCTGTCGAAGGACGAGCGCCGCCTGCCGGCAGCGCCAGCATCATCGCCTCCAGCACCAGCCGAGGGTTCGCGTTCAACTCCAGCAGCCCCCGCGCCTTGAGGACCTCGCCGATGGCCCCGGCCAACTCTCGCCGGCTGAAGCGCCGGTTGTCGTCGCGCATGCCGCGGGTCGCCGCCTCGTCGAGCACGGCTTCGGGCGCGCCCTCGCCGACCACGAGCAGGTCGTGCCACCAGTCGGCCCACAGGTCCAGCAGCTCCCGGACCGCCGTCCGCTCCTGCGGGAGCAGGCTTGCGAGCTCCGCCGCATAGGCGAAACGCTCCCTGACTCCACCCTCCACCGCCGCCACGATGCGCTCCAGGCGACGCGCCCGGGTCTCCAGCACCGTCGGGTCCTGCCACGCCTCCACGGCCCACCCGATGCACCCCCTGCTCAGGCGCGCCAGGCTGCGGGCCTCCTCCTCGGGGGCGTCCCACCGTTCTTGCAGGGCTTGGGCAACCTGCGGCTCGGGAAGGGGGCGCAGGTCCAGCCTCTGGCACCGGGAGCGCACTGTCTGGATCAGCCGCTCGGCGTCCGTGGTCAGCAGCAGCAGGAGGAGCTGGTCCGGCGGCTCCTCCAGCAGCTTGAGCATCGCGTTGGCGGCCTCGTCGGTCAGCGCCTCGGCGCCGTCGACGATGAAGACCCGCCGTCGGCCCTGGTACGGCTTGAGGTGGGCCTGGTGCGTGGCGTCGCGGACTGCATCGATGCCGATGGAGCGCCGCCCGGCGGCCTCTTCCACACCCAGGACCAGGATGTCCGGGTGGCGGCCCGCCCGCACCTGGCGACACTGAGCGCACTCGCCGCAGGGTGGTTCGGGGCTCTCGCAGTTCACGGCCGCGGCCAGATCGACGGCGAGCGTCATCTTGCCGATGCGCGCCGGGCCGACGAAGAGGTAGGCGTGGGCCAAGCGTTCGCTCTCGCGGACCCGGTCGAGCAAGCGGACGGCGTCCTCATGGCCCACGACGCTCCACATGGCTACCAGAGGTCGTTCCGGACCAGGTCCTCCACGGTCTCGCGCCGACGGATGAGCCGCGCCTCGCCCCCGCGCACCATCACGATGGGGGGTCGCGGGTTCAGATTGTAGTTGCTGGCCATGGACGGTGCATAGGCCCCCGCGGCAGGCATCGCCAGCAGGTCACCGGGGACCAGGGTCGGCAGCATCGCCTCCCGCACCAGGATATCCCCGGACTCGCAGTACTTGCCCACGACAGCATACTCACGCTCCGGTTCGTCAGCCATCCGGCTGGCGGCCACCGCCTCATAACGGGCGTCGTAGAGGGCCGGGCGAATGTTGTCACCCATGCCGCCGTCCACCGCCGCGTAGTTGCGGACGCCGGGCACCTCCTTGATGCTTCCCACCGTGTAGAGAGCCACCCCCGCCGGACCGACGATAGAGCGGCCGGGCTCGACGATCAGCCGAGGCAGCGGCATGTCGTGCCGTTCACACCCCTCCTTGACGGCGTTGACGATGGCCCGCGCGTACTCGTCGGGGGCTGGGGCGCGCTGGTCGCGAGTGTAGGCGATGGCGAACCCGCCGCCGGGGCTGAGCTCGTCGAGGACCAGCCCCTCGGTCCGCAGGCTGGCGGCGAAGCCCATGACGACGTCCACCGCCTCACGATACGGGGGGAGCTCGAAGATGGGCGAGCCGAGGTGGAAGTGGAGCCCGATTAGGCGCAGCGACGGCGAGGCCAGGGCTCGCCGGACCGCCTCGGCCGCCTGCCCGGTCTCGATAGGGACGCCGAACTTGCTGTCGAGAACGCCGGTGGTGGTGTGGGCGTGGGTATGGGGGTCCACGCTTGGCGTGACCCGGATGAGCACGCGCTGGACCGCGCCCCGCTCGGCGGCAAGTCGCTCCAACATATCCATCTCGTGGAGGCTGTCCAGCACGACACGGCCCACGCCGTATTCCAGGACCTCGGCCAGCTCCTCGGCCGACTTGTTGTTGCCGTGAAAGACGATGCGCTCGGCTGGAAACTCCACCAAGCGCGCGACGGCCAGCTCCCCCCCGGAGACCACGTCCACGCCAAGGCCCTCGTCGGCGATGACCTGGGCAATCGCCGGGCCGAGGTACGCCTTGGCCGCGTAGACCACCTGGGCGTCCGGGTGGAGCGACTCGAATGCGGTCCGGAAGGCGCGGCAGCGGGCGCGAAGGGTGTCCTCGCACAACACGTAGAGGGGCGTGCCGAAGCGCTCGGCCAGGTCGACAGCGTCGAGCCCGCCTAGCTCAAGGCGGCCGCGGGCGTTGACGCGGGCGGTGCCGGGAAAGACGTGGGCGAGGGGCGCGAGATCCACGGAACGCTCCTG
>CAYTEC010000040.1:0-18369 GCA_964436745.1 uncultured Dehalococcoidia bacterium
ACTACCTGGGCGACGCCATCTACCACCGCGCGCGGATGGCGCGCCTCATGGTCTAAAACGTCGGACCGCTTCCCAGCGAACGTAGCGAGGGGCCACCTAGGTGGCCCCTCGCTACGTTCGCGAGCATGCTTGCCCCTAGCCGTCGCACCCCTTCCCCACCGAGGTCCGCGTCCGGCTCCGCGGGAAAGTAGCAGCCTGGGCAGGACGTGAATCGCCCCGGCGTCTCGGTCCCGGCATCCTGGGTTCTGCCGTGTTTGCGGCAGAACCCGCACGCGTCGCAGACTGCCCCCGAGCCTGTCACGGGCTCTCCGCAATCCGGGCACAAAGGGGCTATTGGGTCCCTGACCATATCAATCCCTCAGCGCGGTGCTGGCCGCATTCTAAGGCGGCCCATGCGTGGACGTGCTGCACCTTTCCTACGACACTGCGTCCGGTGGCGGCATCAACGTGAAGATGATGCCGCCACCGGTTTCGGGCGAGATGATCGTTCCGATGGAGAAGGTGTTCAGCTTCGACCGCAGCCACGCCATCCGCGCTGGTCTAGGGTCGCGTCGAAAGTCTCCATTCGCATCGTCGCTACTCTCGCGACGCCCCCTACGATGCGCCCCTGGCGGCCGCTTCCCGCGCGGTGGCCATCTGGCGGATGTGGTTGCGCGTGTGTCCCTCCAGGATTTGGCCGCACGCCCCCTGGACCGAGAACCCACCGGCGTACTCCAGCAATCGACTCAGGCCCTCGCGCTGCTGGTCGGTGGGGAGCGCCAGGTTGTAGAAATGGCCTGGAGGCCCACTGGTCATCCTGGCCCGGTCCTCCTCCGTGAAGGCGGGGACCACCATCTGGTACTCCTCCCGGGGAATCCAGCCCAGCAACTCCACCAGCTCGTCGACGACCTGCCGCATCTCCTCCAGCGCCCCGCGGAGGGGCGCGATGGTCACCCCCTGGAGGTTCGGGTGCTTGAACGCGTACACGGTCTTGGCGAGGGGTGGCGTGTCGACGAGCCCCATGGCCCGCAATGAGCCCCGGATGTTGTGGATCCAGATGATCCAGAAGCGGACCGTGGGGGCGACGTGCTCCGCCGTCTCCAGGAAGCTCCATTCCCCTTCCGCCGGCTGGACCCTGAGCTCGGCGTCTGTGACCGTTCGGTATTCGTTCGCCAGGTCCTCGCAGGCCTGCTCCAGCTCGCTCAAGAACTCGGGAATCGTGCGATTCTTCACTGTCGTCACCGTTATCCTCCTCCCTCGGTCCCCCAAGCGGCGCCTAGCTCTCGACTGGGTAGCGGGTCGCCACCTCCGCCTCGGTCATTCCGTCCTCGATCATGACCTGTTCGTCGTGGAGTATGCGGCCCGTGTAGGCCTTGGGCGCCTTGCCGCAGATCGTCGCGGTGGCGTCGCCGATGATCTCGCCGCTCAGCCGCCATCCCGAGTACGAGGGGTCGCCGCCGGCGACCACGGCACGGAAGAAGTGGCCCCCCTCCGTCCACTCTGGGCGGGATGGCGAGAGGGCGTTAACGGAGATGTTCTGCTGAAAGAGCTCCGCCGCCAGCCCCTGCGTGAACCGCTCAAGCGCTGCTTTGCTGACCCCGTAGGTAGTGCCTCCGCCGCCGCTGGCGGCCGGCCCCTCGTACGGCCCTTCCCCCGGTCCTTTGGCGATGCCGGAGGAAGAGATGTTGACGATGTGACCCTCGCCGACCCGGAGCATGTGGGGAACCGCGGCGCGGCAGAAGACGTACGGTCCCCGCACGTTGACTCGGTACGATAGGTCAAAGTGGCGGGGCTGCATCTCCATGGTGCTCCCAGGAGTCTGGATGCCGGCGTTGTTGACCAGGATGTCCAGCTGACCAAACTCGGCGACCGCCTCCTCCACGGCCGCCTCGATCTCGTCATCACGGGTTACGTCGCATCGGACCGCGATGGCCTGGCCGCCGACCTCTTGGACCAGCTCCACCGTGCGCTCCAGCGTGCCGGGGATTCGAGAGTCCCCCTTCTTCTCCGTGCGGGCGGTGACGACGACGCGGGCCCCTTCCCGTGCCAGGCTGACCGCGATGTCCTTTCCCAGTCCCCGGCTGGCCCCCGTGACGATCGCGACCTTGCCATCGAGCTTGCCCATGTGAACCTCCTGACGATGGTTGCCCGGCCCGCGCCGAGCCGTGAACGACGCCCGGCGCATCGGGCTCCAGCGTCGGGGATGGTAGTGGGAACGGGCCGGGCGGTCAAGGAGACGGCCACGGAGATCACGATACGGGGCTTGGGCGAAGAAGGCTCGCCGGGAACCGTGAAGGCGCGTTCGGCAGCATCGAAGTCGTGGTGGAACCGCCGGACAGCGGGACGGTCGACGTGGGTGCGCGGGCGTGGACTCGGGCTCGGGGGACGGCGCGGCGACGGCGCAGCCCGTGGCCAGTGCCATCAGCAGCCCAGCGAGGGCCGCCATTGGCCCTCTGATTCGGCATGCGGCGGAAGTTTCGCTCACTGTTCCCCTCTACCCGCTACAACGCCTGCCAGGAGAGCCTGGTTAGGGGCATCCCGCACTTCTCCTGCATCCAGTTCGCGCTGGGAGATTGCCGTGAGTCGCCGAAAGTCCTACAATCGCGCCAGTTGTCCGGTTCGGAATGCGGAGGTGAGTGATGGCTACCGCACCCTCGTACCCGGTCACCCTGTCGGGGGACCTGACCGAGCCCCTGTCACGATGGCTTTGGCTCGTCAAGTGGCTCTTGATCATACCCCACCTGATCGTCCTGGCGATTTTCTCAGTGGCCTTTGTAGCCCTGACTGCGATCGCATGGCTCGCGATCCTCTTCACGGGACGCTACCCCCGCGGCATCTTCGACTTCAACGTGGGGCTGCTGCGCTGGGCATGGAGGGTGGAGTTCTACAGCTACGGCGCGCTGGGCACCGACCAGTACCCGCCGTTCTCCATGAAGGAGGGGGGCTACCCGGCCGACCTCCGCGTGGAGTATCCGGAACAGCTCTCCGCCTGATCCTCTCCGCCTGATCTTCGTGAAGTGGCTGCTGGCCATTCCCCACATCATGATCCTATGGTTCCTGCAGGGGGGGTGGGGCCCGGCCGGATGAGCGGCCTCAAAGGTGCGCTGGTGTTCTTCGCGGGCGTCGCCCTCCTGTTCAAGGGCCGGTACCCTCAGAGCCTGTTCGAGCTCGTCATGGGGATCAATCGGTGGGGATATCGAGTCGCGGCCTACCTCTTTCTCATGCGGGACGAGCACCCGCCGTTCCGTCTGAGGGAGTAGCGGGCGCGCGCGGGGGGAATGGCGCCCCCCTCACCGCATAAGCACCCGCCCCCACAGCCTCGACTCCACCTCGTCCGCCAGCCGCGCGGCGAGGTCTTCGTTCGGTCCGGCGAGCACCCGACGCAGGAACGGACGTCGCGGCCGGATTTGGATCGGGGCGCGCCTCGGGACGCCTGCCAGCTCCGATGCCACGTCCAGCGCCGTCTCCATGTCGCCGAGCTGGTCCACCAGCCCGAGCCCGGCCGCGCGCCGCGCCGTGAACACCTCCCCCGTCGCCAGCTCCCGCACCTGCTCCTCGCCCATTCCACGCCCGCGCGCCACCGCGCCGACGAACCCCTCGTACACCTCGTCCAAGAGCGCCTGCAGCTTCTCTTCCTCCTCCGGCGTCGGAGCTCGCCACGGCTGGAGCATGTCCTTCAGGCGGCCGCTCTTCTGCACCGCGACCTCGACTCCGATGCGACGAAGCAGCTCGGCCACGATGGGACGCACAGCGATGACACCGATGGACCCGACGAAGGCGTCCGGCATGGCGACGATGCGGTTGGCGGCGGTGGCGATGTAGTACGCGCCGGACGCGCCCGTGCCGCGGATGTAGGCGACGACGGGCTTCGTCTCCGCGAAGCGGCGCACGGCGGCGTGGAGCTCCGCCGAGGCGGCCGCTGCGCCGCCGGGGGAGTCGATGTCCAGGAGCAGCCCGCGCACGCGCCGGCTCCGGCGGACCGCGTCGATGAGCGGCACGTACGTGCTCGGCTGGACCGCGCCGCCGATGGTCCCGAACACCTCCAGGGTTGCGATCCGCGCCCGGCGTCGCGCCATCATCACAGGCCTCCTCGCCTTGCTGCCATCTGGGGTTGATTGTACAATGCTAGGGCCAGCGGACGCGCCCTGTTCTCGACGGGGAGCGATTCCGGGAGTCTCCGGCACCGAACGCAGCCTCAAGATCGCCAGGGGTGCGGGCACCGGGTGTCCGGCACCTCCGCCAAGGAGGCGTCATGCCCGATCTACCAGGCCGACCAGAATACTGGAACATCGGTTATCCCCTCCTGGGCACCCTAGTCTACCTCACCATGGGCGTCCTGACTGTCGCGATCCTCTACGGCTTCTGGATGCGCTTCCGCGTCTACCGCCTCGGCAAGCCCATGCCGGACCTGGGCCCGTGGATGCCCCGAATCGGACGCTCCTTGCGGCTAGCGGGCATGGACATCTTCGGCCACCGCCGCTTCATGCGCCGCGAACACTATGCCGGCATGATGCACTTCTTCCTCTTCTGGGGCATCATCTTCCTGATCATCGCCACTGTCGTCGGCTCCGTCGAGTGGAACTGGCACAAGTTCATCGCCCCCACCATCGGCTTCGAATTCCCCACAGTCTACTTCCGCGAGCTTGGCAGCCTGCTGTGGGACATCGTCGGCGGCTTGTTCGCGTCGATAGGCCTGGCAATGGCGGTCTGGCGACGCTATGTCATCCGGCCCTCGCGACTGAACACCTTCATCGATGATGGGGTCGTCCTCGCGCTCATTGGCCTGCTGCTCTTCACGGGCTTCCTCACGGAGGGGCTGCGGATAGCCGTTACCGAACTCAATCCAGCCAGCGGGCTCTACGATCCGGACGCGGCGCCCTGGTCGTTCATCGGCTACCTGTTCGCGCTGGGCTTCCGGGGCGCGGGCCTGACGACATACGGCGGCGAGGTTTCCCACTTCGTCCTGTACTGGGCCCACGTCGTCCTGGTGGTGGCGGCGTACGTGTACGTCGCCGTCCGGTTCAGCAAGCTCACCCACATGTTTCTGGCCCCCCTCAACGCGTTCCTCCGTTCCGACCGGCCCTTGGGGGCCTTGCGGTCGATGGGGGAGATCGAGACGCTGGAGCGTTTCGGGGCCAGCGAGATGACGGACCTGACGTGGAAGCAGCTCCTGGACTTCGATTCCTGCACCAACTGCGGCCGGTGCCAGGACCAGTGCCCTGCCTATGCCAGCGGCAAGCCGCTCTCGCCGCGCGCGGTCATCCAGGGCATGAAGGGCTATGTGCTGGAGCGCTCCCCCGCCCTTCTGGCCGCCGGGAAGTCGGGCGAGGCGGCCGCCGCGCCCGCGCAATCAATGGTGCTGGAAGTCATCACGGAGGATGTGCTCTGGTCATGCACCACGTGCCGAGCGTGCATGGAGGCGTGCCCGGTCTTCATCGAGCACATCGACACCATTGTGGACATGCGCCGCTATCTGGTGATGGAGGAGGCGAAGATGCCTTCCTCCGCCGAGGCGGCCCTCATCAGCCTGGAACAGCGCGGGCACCCGTGGCGCGGCACGAGCTTCACCCGCACCGATTGGACCGAGGGGATGACGGTGCCGACGATGGCCGACGACGCCGACGTGGAGGTCCTCTTCTGGGTCGGCTGCACAGGGGCTCTGGAGCAGCGCAGCCAAGCGATCCCGCGGGCCATGGCATCCGTGCTCAAGCGCGCGGGCGTCAAGTACGCCATACTGGGGAACGAGGAGACGTGCACGGGGGACCCCGCTCGCCGCATGGGGAACGAGTACCTCTACCAGATTCTGGCGCAACAGAACATCGAGACCTTGAACCGGTACGGCGTCAAGAAGATTGTCACGATCTGCCCCCACTGCTTCAATACCATGCTCAACGAGTACCCGCAGCTCGGCGGTGAGTACGAGGTGATCCACTATTCCCAGTTCGTGGCGGACCTGATCGCCTCGGGTCGGATTCGCCCCGTGCTCACCATCGATACAACAGTGGCCTACCACGACTCATGCTACTTGGGCCGTCACAACCGCGTGTTCGACGAGCCGCGGGACATCGCCCGGTCGATCCCGGGGGTCACGCTGGTGGAGATGTCACCTCGCAACCGGGAGCGCGGCTTCTGCTGCGGCGCCGGAGGCGGGCGCATGTGGATGGACGAGCCGGGCACGAAGGTGAACCACCTCCGCACCGACCACTTCTTGGAAACGGAGGCCCAGACGGTGGGCGTCTCTTGTCCATTCTGCCTCCAGATGTTGACAGAGGGGATTGGGGCCAAGGGCGAGGGCGACGCCAAGCAGGCCAAGGACATTCTGGAACTGCTGGTGGAGAGCATCGGCGCGGAAGTGGAGACGGAGGCGACGAGCTGAGGGCAGCATGAGTGAGCAGCAGCCGTCCACTTCCCCGGATCGCATCCAGGGGATGCTCTCCGGATTCTGGGTCTCGAAGACCCTCTTCACCGGCGTCGACCTGGGGCTGTTCGACGAGCTGGCGAAAGGCCAGGCCAGCGCGGAGGTCCTAGCGTACCGGCTCCGCCTCCACCCGGCGGCCCTCGAGCGGCTGCTGAACGCCCTGGTCGCCTTGGAGTTGCTGGAGCGGGAGGCCTCCCGATACCGGAACACCCCGGAGGCGGCCGCCTACCTGGTCAAGGACCACCCCTCCTACATGAGCGGCCGGGTGGAGCACCTGGGCCAGCTCCACTGGCGCCTCTGGCAGCACCTCCCGGACGCGATTCGGGAAAATGGTCCGCGCGTCAAGCAGGTCTTCGGCCCTGGCTTCGACATGCTGGAGGCGGTCTACGCGGAGCCCCAGCACCTTCGCTCCTTCGTCCAGGGCATGCATAATCTGACAGTCGCCGCCGCCGAGGAGGTCGCAAGCGCCTTCGACCTATCGTCCTACGAGTGCCTCATGGACGTGGGGGGCGGCTCCGGCGCCCTGGCTATCGCCGCGGCCAAGCGCTATCCCAAGCTGCGGGGGATCATCTTCGAGCTCCCTGCCGTGTGCGCCGTGGCCCAGGACTACCTGTCGCAGCACGGTGTCGCCGACCGGGTCCGCACCCACGCGGGGGACTTCTTCGAGCCCGGCGCCATGCCGACCGAGGCTGACGTGATCGCCCTGGGCTGGGTACTCCACGATTGGCCCGCCGAGCGCTGCCGCGTCATCCTGCGGCACTGCCACGAGGCGCTGAAGCCCGGGGGCGCGGTGCTGGTGTGCGAGAAGCTGCTGGACGAGGCCCGGACGGGGCCGCTCCAGGCCACGCTCATGGACCTCCACTCCCTTGTGTCGACCGGGGGGCAGGAGCGCCCGGCTAGCATGTATCGGGGGATGCTGGAGTCCGCGGGATTCACGGACATCGACGTGCGAACGCTCCAGGGGAACCGGGATCTCGTCATCGGCCGCAAGTAGCGGACGAGGCGACCAAGGCGACCCGTGCTCGTGTGCCCCAGGCCCTCTACATGAACCCGCCGGGCGCATCCGTGAGCCCCGAACAGAGTTGACAATGAGGGCCTCCGAGGGGGAGAATGAATACAGGGTCCGATGGGGCCGCGGCAACGAACACAGAAGGGGGACTGCCAGGTGAAGCTCTTCACGCTGAACCACGCATGGCTGTTCCCGGCTCCGTCGCCCCTCGGGCCCGGAACAGGGTTCGCGGGGTGGTGCAGGACCTCGAACCTCGCAACGTAAATTGAGGAAGAGCCGAAAGCCACGCCACAGGCGGGCCGGTACCTCCGGTTGACCAACCGGGATGGCGAGGCAACAGGTCACCTAGAACCGATAGCTCGGAAAGGCCCGGGAGTACCCCGGGCCTTTCTTGTGTGTTGAGGGCGAGCCAATCTCCGGAGGCCGAGCGGGAGTCGTTTTCGTCACGTGCGCGCGGGGAGGCGGGGAGGTAGGCGGTTCGGAGCGTGAGACGGGCTCGGGTCCAGCTATCGTCGCTCGGCGCGACTCCTGCGGACCAGGTACATGATATAGAGAGCCGCGCCCACTCCGTAAGTGAGGACCAGCAGCACCGGGGGGTATCCGGCCAGGGTGAGGCCGAGCGAAAGCAGCAGGAGGCCCATGGCCCCATAGCCCACAAGCCGAGTCTTGCGCCTCTCCTCCATTGCACGCACCACCTTGCCGCCGCGAGAGCGCCGCCGAGGATGCTCCCCCGCCCCGCTCTTCGCCCCTGATTGCGAGGGCGCTGCTACACGACCCCCGCCTGCTTGAGTGCCGACAGCTCGAGCCGGGAGAGCCCCAGCTCGTCGCAGAAGACTTCCACGTTGTGCTCGCCCAGGTGTGGTGAGCGGCGGGAGATCCGGGGCGACCACGCCGACATCTTGACGAACGCGCCTGGGTAGGTGATGGCGCCGCCCAGCTCCGGGTGGTCCAGCTCGACGAACGCCCCACGTGCCTCCAGCTGCGGGCTCTGGAGCGACTGCTCCGCAGTGGTCACCGGGGCGATCAGGATCCGGTTCTGGACGGCCGCGGCGTACAGCTCCGCGGAGGTCTTGCTTGCCAGGAACGGGCCCACCTCGGCCGCAATGGCATCGTACGTCTCCTGGGTGATGGTCATCATGTCCAGCTCGTCCCAGTCCACTTCCTGAAGCCACGGGGTTGCGACGCCTTCCCTGGCCATCCATGCGACCAGCGCCCTGGCGCCGGCGCCAAAGATGGCGCCCCCCGCGACCATCATGGTGATGTTGCCGTCACTACATGGCCAGACCGTCCGGAACATCACCCCGGTCACGGGGTTCCTGTTGACCGAGCCGCCGCGGGTGACGTTCACCTGGGCCAGGTCCCAGGTGGTGGTTGTGTTCATCAGGGTCCAGACGATGCACTCCTGGATGGAGACGTCGATGAACTGGCCCTCGCCCGTGCGCTCGCGGTGGTAGTGCGCCATGGTGGACGCCGCCGCCGCCTCAGCGCCCCCGTGCGCGTAGCTGAGGGGAAAGCTGATGCGCACCGGAGGGCGGTCCGCGTCGCCGGTGGTGAACGAGTAGGCCCCCATCGCCATGTTGACCAGGTCCGTGGTCTTGAAATCGCTGTACGGCCCATCTTGGCCGAAGGGGGTGATGGCGGCGACGATGACGCGGGGGTTCTCGGCGCTGAGCACATCGTAGCCCAGGCCGATGGACTCCATGTAGCCGGGATCGAAGGACTCGATGACGAAATCCGCGGTCTTCACGAGCCGGAGGAAGAGGGCCCGACCGTCGGCGCGCTCAAGGTCCAGGGTGATGCCGCGCTTGTTGAGGTTGAATGCCATCCAGTATAGGCTGCGCTCCGGGCCGGGCTCGTCGTGGTAGAAGGGACCGACCTGGCGGGAGGGCTCGCCGCGCGGCGGCTCGACTTTGATGACGTCCGCGCCGAGGTCGCCCATGAGCTTGCCGGCGATGAGTCCTCGCTGCGTGGTTAGGTCCAAGACCCGGTAGGGGCCTAGGAACGCCTCCGGCATCCGGTTCGGGTCCATGATCTCTCCCTCTCAGGCCGCGGCGGCCGAGCTCGCCCCTCCAGGTAGCGCGCGCAGCCGCCTCGGTGGCAGCGGACGCGCGGGGGGCAGAGCCCGGCCCGCCTCGGCGAGAACCTGCCTACGTGGTGATCGGTTGGCTGAAGTCCTCCCGGAGCACCCTCTTGAGCACCTTGCCCATCGGGTTCCGGGGCAGCTCGTCGGTCCAGACGATGGACTCAGGCTTCTTGTAGCTGGAGAGCCGCTGGCGGCAGTATTCGATGACCTCGCTCTCCGGCGGTTCCTCGACGCCCGCCTTGAGCACGCACACCGCCCGCACTCGCTCGCCCCAGTCGTCGTCTTGGATGCCGATCACCGCCGCGTCGTCGATGGCGGGGTGGGACATCAGGGTCTGCTCCACCTCTTCGGGTGCGATCATCTCACCTGCGCGCTTGATGAAGTCCTTCGCCCGGCCCGACAGGAAGATGTAGCCTTCCTCGTCGAAGTAACCCAGGTCGCCCGTGTAGAGCCAGCCGCCACGCATGGTGTCCCTGGTGGCTTCTTCACGGCCCCAGTAGCCTTTCATCAGCCGGTCGCCGCGGGCCACGATCTCCCCGGACTCGCCCACGGGGACCTCGTTGGCCTCCTCGTCCACGATGCGGACCTCCACGTCCGGCAGCGGCTTGCCGATGGACGTGAGCCGCTTCATGCGCCGCTCCACCTCCGCCTCCGGCAGGTCATCCGGAATGTCGTGGTCGTCGGGCGCGAGCATCGTGATGGTGGAGGCCGTCTCCGTCTGCCCGAATGCGTTGATGAACCGGGTGCCGGGCATGTTCTTCATGGCCCGCTTGATGACCTCCAGGGGCATCGGCGCGGCGCCGTAGGTGATTACCTTCATGCTGGACAGGTCGAACTCGCTGAACCGCTCGTTGTCCAAGAGCTGCTTGAGCATGGTGGGGACCATCATTGCCCGGTCCGCCCCCTCCGACTGGACCGCCTCCATCCACGCCACGGGGTCGAACTGCCGGTGGATGATCAGCGTGCGCCCGCCGTACACGGCCGCCATCACGGCCTGGAGCCCCGCGATGTGGTACAGGGGCACGGTGAGCAGGTTCTTCTCCTCCTCATCCGGGTCCGGGGGCTCCACGTTGGCCAGGATGTAGGACGAAAAGCTGTTGTGGGTGAGCATCACGCCCTTGGGGGTTCCCGTGGTGCCGGCGGTGAACATCAGGACCGCCAAGTCGTCGTCGTCCGCCGTGCCGAACCGCTCCTCCGGCGACCCGCCCGCGATCAGACCCTCGTAGTCGTGCCAGTTCTCGCGGGAGTCATCCAGTGAGACGTAGATCTTCACCGAGCTATCGTCGCTCCGGAGCCCGTCCGCCATGTCCAGGTACCTGGAGCCGGCCAGCAGGACCGTCGGCGTGGCGTCCGTGAGCATGAACCCAAGCTCGTCGTTCTTGACGCGGAAGTTGATGGGCAGGTAGACGGCGTCGAGCTTGGCCGCGGCGAAGCACGTCTCCACCATGGCGCTTGTGTTGACCTGCATGGTGGCGATGCGGTCGCCCGCCTCCACCCCCAACTCCGACAGCGCGTTTGCGAGTCGGTTGACCCGGTCCCCGAGCTGCTCGAAGGTCAGGCGCTGCTCTTCAAAGATCAGCGCCTCCCGGTCCGGGACGATGGCCGCGGTGATGTTGAGGAACTCGCTGGTATTCATGTAAAGGAAGCCTCCTTCTCACTGCTATCGCAAACCGACCGTGGTCCCGTATCCCGGGCGGGCCGTCCGACGGCCGCCCCAACTGGTCCGCGTCCTGCGGCACCTCATGGTAATACGAATCTCGCCGTCCGCCAAGCACCGCGCCGGTGGGGCGTCTCCGGCGCTACCCTTGGGAGGCCCCCGCGACCTCCAGCGCCCGCCGCTCCTCCATCGCGAGCCCGTCCCGAAGCGGCAGGTCGGCGCCCTCCACGACCGCCCGTTTTGCTGCCTGGGCCGCCGAGGGCGACAGTTCCGCGAGCCTTCGCGCCAGACCCTCGGCCTCGGCCATGAGCCGTTCCCGAGGCACGACGCGGTGGGCAAGGCCCCATCTCAGCGCCTCGCTCGCGGTGACCGCCCGGTTCGTCAACTCCAACTCCAGCGCCGCCGGGATGCCCAACGTTCGCGGCACGGTCTGGGTGCCCCCAGCCGCTGGAAGCATTCCCAGGGCCACCTCCGGCATGCGGAAGACGGCGTCCTCGGAAGCGACGCGGAGGTCGCAGAGCATCGCCATCTCCACGCCCGAGCCGATGACATGGCCGTGCAGCGCCGCGACGAACGGCTTGGGCAGGGACGCCCACAGCTCCCATATCGGCCGCTCCCTACGTACGCGCCGCGCGATCGCCTGGGAGGGCGCGGTTCCGAACTCAGTCAGGTCAGCGCCGGCACAGAAGGCCCGCTCCCCGGCCCCGCTCAGCAGCACCACCCGAACCTCCGGGTCGTCACGCACAGCCAAGAGCGCCTGCCACAGGTCGTCGCGCATCTGCATGTTGTAGGCGTTCAGCCTGCCAGGGCGGTTCAGGGTGATCCGAGCGATCCCCCCGTCCTTGCCCAGCAGCACCGCGTCCACTTCTTCAGCCATGTCAGCTCCGCGTGAGTCCGATCGATCTCAGCTGTCGGATCCCGGCCACCGCCGCAGCGCCCGCCCATAGGCGAACCGACTCTCGATCACCGCTATCGCCAGCCCAAGCCCCAGCCCCAGCAACCCGAACACTGCGGCGTGCCCCAGCCGTCCCAGGAGCATCCAGCCCAGGAGAAGGTTGAAGAGGAACCCTCCGGCTCCCAAGACGGCTCCCGAGCGCCGCAGCGCCCGCGCCGCCTCCGCCCTCGCGGCCCCTCGTGCCTCTGCCGTGAGATTTGGCTCCGCCGTCACGTCGCTCACTGTCCAGCGCACCGCGCTCGCTCACTCGCCCCGGAACGTGGGGTCACGACGCTCCAGAAACGAGCCGACCCCTTCCGCGCGGTCAGACGTTGTGTGGAGGAGGACGTTCAGGTCCAGCTCCAAGCCCAGACCCGCCATGATCCCCAGATCGGTCCCGTGGAGCACGGCCTCCTTGGTGTACCGGAGCGCGATGGGACCGAAGCTCGCCAACCGCTCCGCCATCTCCTGAGCGCGGGCGGACAGATCGTTCGGCGGCACCACCTCGTGGACCAGGCCCATGTCGAGCGCCTCCCGGGCGGAGACCGAGCGCCCAGTCAACAGCAGGTCCAGCGTCCAGGCTCGCCCCACCGTCCGGGCCAGCCGTTGCGTGCCGCCGTCCCAGGGGAGGCCGCCCCACGCGACCTGCGGCATCGAGAGGCGGGCCGGCTCCGCGGCGAATCGCAGGTCACCCGCCAACGCAATCTCCAGACCCTGCCCGACCGCGTCGCCGTTGATCGCCACGATCACGGGCTGAGTCAGGCTGGCGACGCTGCTCGCCATGCGCAGCGCCGCGATCCGCTCGCGCGGCGCCTCGGGGGCGCCGGAGGGCGTTGCGTCATCGGGGGTTGCGACGCAGAACGCCCCGTCCAAGCCGGTCAGCAGCACGACGCGGACCGCGTCGTCGTGAGCCAGATCGGCGCAGGCCTCTCGGAGGAGGGCGGCCATCGTCTCGTCGGGGGCGTTCGCGGCCTCGGGCCGATTCAGCTCGAGGTGGGCGATTCCCCGGTCACGTCGGATGCGCAAGCTTGCCTCGACCATGGTGCGCCAGACATACCCCCCGTGGCGTTCCCCATCGCGGCGGCGTCATCTTGCCATCCACGGATAGGACTGTCAAGAACGGGGCTCGTTCGCCGCGAATCTTTACACTCGGCTTGCGGTGAGATAGAATTGCGGCAACGGGGGGCCGGGTCATCGGCGCTTCCGGTTTTTTTGTGTCGTCGTGTAGGGGTAGAACGATGCCGGAGTACATCACCGCGGACGGCTTCAAACACCTCGAGGAGGAGCTTGAAGAGCTCCGTACGGTGCGGCGCCGCGAGGTGGCCGAGTACTTGAAGCGGGCCACCGAGGTCGGCGGCGCCGTGGACAACGCCGAGTACGAGGACGCCAAGCGGCAGCAGTCCTCCGTGGAAGGGCGAATAATCGACCTGGAGCGGCTGTTGCAGGACTCCGTGGCAGTGCCCGACCACGAGACCCCGCCCGATGTCGTGGAGGTCGGCGCCAAAGTCACCGTGCTCGACGCGAGCGGCGCACGGGCCGAGTACACTCTCGTCGGCAGTCACGAGACCGACCCCCTCCACGGCCGCATCTCCTACGAATCCCCGGTGGGCAGAGCCCTCATGGGGAAGCGGATCGGCGAAGTGGCGGAGGCGAAGACCCCGGCCGGCGCCGTCAAGCTGACCGTCGAGAAGATAACCTAGCTCGCAACGCCCGGGCACTCCCAGGCCGACCGCCCGGTCCGCCTCTCCCCGCCCGGCCGGAAGGTTCCGTGGATACGAACGCTCGTCCCATACGCATATCGCTACCGCCTCGTGGCGCGTGCCCGGTCCCCTGGGCCTCGGCGTCGTACGTCGCCCGCAACCCCACCCCGTCCGGCGCTGGAGCGGTGTGCCGTGGCTGATCGCGGCGAGGAGCTGCTTCAGAATCGTGCCGAAAAGCTGGCCCGCCTTCGCCAGCGAGGGATCGACCCGTACCCCGCGCGCTTTCCCCGCACCCACTCTCTCAATGAGGCCGTGGCGGCTCTGAAAGCCAGCGAATCGTCGGGCGACGAGGCGAAGTCCGTGGCGGTCGCGGGCAGGATCACATCGGTTCGGCGCATGGGCAAGGCCGCTTTCCTGGACATCCAGGACGGCACCGGACGACTCCAGGCGCACCTACGTCGCGACATCCTTGGCGACGGCTACGGGCTGCTCGCGGACCTGGACCTGGGCGACCACCTGGGGATCGAGGGGCCGCTCGTGCGCACCCGCACGGGCGAGCCCACCGTCGAGGCCCACCGGATCACCATGCTCAGCAAGGCAACGCGCCCGCCGCCAGAGAAGTGGCACGGGCTTCGGGACGTGGAGCAGCGGTTCCGGCAGCGAGAGGTCGACCTGCTATCGAACGACGAAGTGCGGGCGCGGTTCGTGCTCCGCAGCCGGCTCGTCGAGAAGATCCGCCGGTTCCTGGGGGGCCGCGGGTTCATCGAGGTGGAGACCCCGGTCCTGGTGCCAGTGGCCGCCGGAGGCATGGCTCGGCCCTTCGTCACCCAGCACAACGCCCTTTCCCGCACCCTCTACCTCCGCATTGCCACCGAGCTATACCTGAAGCGGTGCATCATCGGCGGTCTGGACCGGGTCTTCGAGATCGGCAGGGTCTTCCGCAACGAGGGGCTCGATTTCAACCACAATCCAGAGTACACCCTCCTGGAGAGCTACCAGGCGTACGCCGACTACCAGGACACGATGGAAATGGTGGAGACGATGGTCTCGTCCGCCGCGCGGTCGCTCCTTCGCACCACCCGTGTGACGTGGGACGGCACGCCGATAGACTTCCGTGCGCCCTGGCGCAGGCTCAACCTTCGCAAGGCGATCATTGATTGCAGCGGGATCGACATTGAGGAGCACGCCGACACCGCTTCTCTGGCGGCCGCTATGCGAGCTCTGGGCATCGCGGTGACCCAGGAGGTGAGCTGGGGCAGGATGGTCGACAAGCTGCTGTCCGAGAAGGTGGAGCCCACGCTGGTGCAGCCCACATTCCTGGTGGACTACCCCGTGGAAATGTCGCCGCTGGCGAAGCGCAAGAGTGACGACCCTCGATACGTGGAGCGGTTCGAGGCGTTCGCGGGCGGGATGGAGATCGCCAACGCTTTCAGCGAGCTGAACGACCCGGCGGAACAGAGGCGCCGCTTCTTGGATCAAGAGGAGCTGCGCAAGCTCCACGGCGGCGAGGACTTCGACCGGCTGGACGAGGCGTTCCTCGATGCGCTGGAGCACGGGATGCCCCCCACCGGGGGCCTCGGCATGGGCATCGACCGGCTGGCGATGCTCTTCTCCGGCCAGCCCACCATCCGAGAGGTTATCCTGTTCCCTCACCTCTCGCTGTCCCAGGAAGAGGTCTTTCGTGAGGTGGACAAGATCGTCGCGCTCCAACACGGCGCCGTCGTCGATGGAGAGTCCGCAGCCCAGGAGCATCTCTCCAGGCTCACCGATCTGGTATGGGATGGCCTTTCGGACGAGATTCGGGAGCGCATCACCCGCGAGGAAATCCGCAGCCGAGTGGAGGCCTACCGTGGCTAGCGACCCTCCCTCGGACCCGGCGGCGGAGGTGGACCGACGGCTGCACGCCATCGCGGCCCGGCTCTACGGCCCTGGCGCCCTGGCACGTGGCTTCCTGACCATGTCGGAGCTATTCTGGAACGTCCGGGAGGCGCTGCTGGTGGAGCTTGGCAAAGAGCTGCCGCCGGAGATCCGCTCCCGGTTCACCGACGCCCAGCTCCGAGAGCGCGCCGAGTCGTGCATCGGCCGGGAGCAGGCGGGGGTGGGCGGACCCGCCGCGGCGCACCATGGCCCGACATCGGAAACACACTGATCCTTTAGGACAAAGAATGCTCAGCATCGACCTGATTCGCCGCGAGACACAGAAGGTCCGGGACGGCTTGGCCCGCCGGGGCGAGGACCCGTCCAGCCTGGACCAGGTGCTGGAGATGGACGCCCGCCGCCGCGTGCTGGTCACGGAGCGGGACACCCGCCGGGCCGAGCACAACGAGCGCAGCCACGAGTTCGGGCGGCTGATGGCCGCGGCCCGCGCGGACGGCGGGGGCGATCAGACTGCCCTGGACGCCATGCGGGAGGAGACTCAGGCCCTCGGCGCCCGCATCGAAGAATTGGAGCGGGAAGCGTCGGAGGTCGAGGGCGCGCAGGAGGCCCTGCTGCTCTCTCTACCCAACCTGCCGCTCCCCGAGGTCCCGGACGGACTCGACGAGTCCGCCAACATCGTCGTGCGCTCGTGGGGTGATCTGCCGTCCTTCGAGCCGGGGTTCACTCCGCTGCCGCACTGGGACCTGGGCGAACGCATGGGGGCCATAGACTTTCAGCGCGGCGCCAAGCTCTCGGGCTCTCGGTTCTTCGTGCTGAAGGGGGCCGGGGCCACGCTGGAGCGCGCGCTGATCAACTTGATGCTGGACGTCCACACCAGGGAGCACGGCTATACGGAGGTGGCGCCCCCGGCCCTGGTCCGGGAGGCAACGCTGCTGGCGTCCGGCAACCTCCCCAAGTTCGGCGATAATCTGTACCGGGATGTGGAGGACGACCTATGGCTGATCCCCACGGCGGAGGTGCCCCTGACCAGCCTCCACCGCGATGAGATCCTTGCGCCAGGCGCCATGCCCATCAGCTACGTTGCCTACACGCCCTGCTTCCGTCGTGAGAAGGCGGCAGCGGGCCGCGACACACGCGGGATCAAACGGGTCCACCAGTTCGACAAGGTGGAGATGTACAAGTTCGTTGAGCCGGAGGCATCGGAGGCAGAGCTGGAACGGCTGCTGGCCGATGCGGAGGACATCTGCCGTCGTCTGGAGCTCCCGTACCGGGTGCTGTCGCTGTGCGCTGGTGACATAGGGTTCCAGTCGGCCAAGAGCTTCGACATCGAGGTCTGGGCCGCGGGGTGCGAGGAATGGCTGGAGGTCAGCTCCTGCTCCACCTGCGTCGACTTCCAGGCTCGGCGGGCCAACATCCGCTACCGCCCGGCCGCCGGGGAGCGGCCCCGCTACGTCCACACGTTGAACGGCTCGGGGCTGGCGCTGCCCCGCATCCTTATCGCCATCCTGGAGAACAACCAGCGGCCCGACGGCTCGGTGACCATCCCGGAGCCGCTGAGACCGTATGTCGGCGCCGACGTCATCCGCTGAGGTCCTAGAGCGGCGCGGCGGCGGCGGGCGGGAAGGATCTGCCATCGTGGGGCGCGAGCCTCCCCACGCCACCATGCTGCGGCTTATGCCGAGTGTTGCCGGTTGAGGGACAATTCGAGAGCAACTACAATGGTTGTGGCCGGTCCGTCCGGCGTACTCCCGGCAATCGAACCCGCTGAGCTGGGTCAGCTCAACAGCGACAGGAGGTTCCCGTGACGACTCAGCCGCGTATCTACAAGGTGGGTGACTACCCCAAGGACGTCACCCTGCGAGACGGGTCGGTTGCGACGGTCCGACCCATGGTACCGGAGGACGCCGACGCCCTTCTCAAGTTCTTTCAGATCGTGGCGGTGGAGGACCGCTACTATTTGAAGGAGGACGTCACCGATGCCCAGGTGATTCGCCAGTGGGCGGAGGATATCGACTATGCCAGGGCGTTGCCGCTCCTCGCGTGGTCGGGCGGCGAGCTGGTGGCCGACGCCACCCTCCACCGCACCAGGACGCTGGCTCGCCACCACATCGGTGAGTTGAGGGTTGTCGTGGCGGAATCGCAGCGGGGGCGCGGGCTGGGCGCGGCGCTGATCCAGGAGTTGGTCAGCGTGGCCGACCGACGTGGATTGGAGCTGCTGACCGTGGAGCTGGTGGCCAGGGAAGAGCGGGCGGCGATCAGCGTCGTCGAGTCGCTGGGCTTCACTAAGGCCGCCGTGCTGCCCAACCACGCCAAGGACCTGCACGGGAACCCCCGAGACGTGGTGTTGATGCAGCTCACGCTGCGCCAGCCTGCCTGAGGGCCCCGTCGGCCTGAGAATCCCCTGCTGGCAACAGCGTGTGGGTTCGAGTCCCTCCCTCGGCACCGTATCTGACGCAAAGCTAAGGGCCTGGCAGTCACCAGGCCCTTGATCTTGCCCATTGGGGACAGTCTGGGGACACTCGCCTCAGATCGCCGCTGTTCTAGCTTCGCGGAGAGCTTGACCCACAGCCTTCTTGGCCTCGCCCTGCTGGCCTGGCTCAGTGTGGAGGTAGATGTCACTGGTCGTCTGGATGGTGCTGTGGCCTAACCTGTCCTGAATTGGCCTGCCCCCCGAAAACTAGTCCAGGAGTAATGTTAGACCTGGACAGGAA
>CAYTEC010000041.1:0-18170 GCA_964436745.1 uncultured Dehalococcoidia bacterium
AGTCGGCGCTTCGAGCGTTGGGATTCAACGTGGCCGCGCTGGGATTCATGGTGGCGATGGTCGCGTTCATCAGCGCCATCGTTCAGGCCGGCTTCGTGGCTGAGTCCGCTTCCGCGACCGGCATCGAGACGCAGAATGCGTGGACGTTCGGCCTGTCGAGCACGGCCGTGGTGGTGGTGAAGGCGGGGATCGCTCTGATCCTGCTTGGCATTCTGCGACGCCTGTGGGTTCGGGTCGAGAGCATGAAGCAGGCTCTCCCCAGGCTGGTGCCCCAGGGCGGGCAGGATGCGCGCATCAATGAAGGGCCAATCAGCACTCCCTTTGGCGCGGGCAAGGTATCCCGCAAGGCGCCGGGGGCTCTTCCCATCCATCGCATGGCCTACGTCATGTGGGCCCCGATGCTCCTCATGGGTGCGATGGGGGTCATGATCGCGCTGGTGCTGTCCTTCGTCTGGGCGGCGGCGGCCAATAGCGGCAACGCGGCGGACAGCCTGAGGCTGCTGGGCCTGACCAAGGGCGTCATGTTCCTTGGAGAGGGTCGTTCCTCTCGGGCATCGCCTTCCTGCTGGGCAGCATTCTGGGCTCCTTGCGACAGGGTGGCGGCGAGGTCCAGGAGTCCCTGGGCGCTGGGGTGAAGACGCTGGTCATGCCCCTCACCGCGAAGCTGTTCGTGGTCCTCATGATGGCGGGCCTGATGATCGAGATGGTGCAGTTCGGCTTCTACCTCTTCGTGGCCACGCTCGACGGGGCCACGCCCGAAGGGGCGGCGAGCATCCGAGCCTACTACACCTGGCTGGGGCCGCTACGTGAGGCCGGCCTGGGCCTGATCCTGTCGGGCATCGTCCTGGCCATGGGCACCATCGGCACCATCCTTGGCTTCCAGTTCTCTCGCATTCGAGAGCTCATTTCCGCCGGCCGGTAGCAGAATGCGGGCCCAGGGGAGCCCAGAGGGGCGAAGCCCCTTTGGCAGGGGTCTGGGGGTGTCCCCCAGATACAGTTCCCACCCCCTTCCTGGCCAGGAAGGGGGCAGGGGGATGGTCGAATCAGGTTCTTCATCAGCCGATTAGGGGGTACCACTACCATGACGACATCAGCGATTAGCAGCCACGGCGAGTTCAGGGTGACCGCCAGCGACCGTGCTCCCGGACTGAATCTCCCACAGAAGATGGGCAGGGCCCTGTGGGCGCCCATGCTTCTGATGGGCGTGATGGCCTATCCGGCCGCGGTGGTCCTCGGAGCGATACGAGCCAACTTGGTGGCGAACGGGACGACAACCAGCGACGCGGCCACCGCGGCGGCGCTGGGCCAATACACAACCGCGGTCATGTTCCTGGGGTTCGCATCCATATTCGCGGCCATCGTCTTCGCGATTGCCCGCATCCTGGGGGCCTTCCGCACCGGCGGAGGCGGGGTCCAGCAGGCCTCGGGCCGGCGGGTCTTGACGCTGGCCATGCCGCCCACGGCGAAGGCGATGGTGGGCCTGATGATGATGGGGATGATGATGCTCCTCTTCGCGGTGGTGGTCCACGTCATTCTCGGGATCAACGTGAGCGCCGCGGTACTGAGCAGCGATGCGGCAAGCGTGACGACCATCCAGTCCTGGTCAACCTGGATCGAGGGAGTCCGTCGCCTGGGCGTTGCCGTGTACCTGGTTTCCATTGCCCTGGGTCTAGCCACCATCGTTCAGGTGCTTCGATTCCAGGCGGCGCGCATCCGCGAGCTGCCCGAGGAGCGGCAGATCAGCGGCTCCACCTCCTGAGGCATCGCGGCGAGTCCGGTGGCGGCAGTGTCGGGGACGGGGGATGACCCCCCGTCCCCTGACCGACTGCAGCCAGGGGTTGGCCGGCGTCGTATACTGAGAGCCGGTCCCGCCCGCGGCGATGTTTTGTCCTGCCGCTCCGGTTTCACGGCGAGCCCGTTGAAACCCCGAGGCAGGCCAACCGAGCGCCGGACACGCCACCTGAGACCGGGCACGAAGCGCCCGGTCCAAGCAATGGAGGTAAGACTCGCGTGAGTAGCTCAATCAACGCCGAGGCCACGGCCGCAGGCTCAGCAGCGCTCGACGACCTCTGCATCAACGCGGTCCGCATGCTCTCGGTGGACATGGTGCAGGAGGCCGCCTCCGGCCACCCCGGCGCCCCGATGGGCGCAGCCGCGATGACCTACGTCCTCTGGGACCGGTTCCTGAAGCACAACCCCGGCGACCCTACGTGGCCGGACCGGGACCGGTTCATTCTTTCCCCCGGCCACGCCTCTGCCATGCTGTACGCTTTCCTTCACCTGACCGGATATGAGCTGCCCCTGGATGAGCTCAAGCGCTTCCGCCAGTGGGGGAGCCTGACGCCGGGCCACCCCGAGTACCGCTTGACCCCCGGCGTGGAGATGACCACCGGGCCGCTGGGCCAGGGGTTCGCCCACGGGGTCGGGATGGCGGTCGCCGAGCGGTGGCTGGCGAAGCACTTCAACCGGCCGGGGCACGAGATCGTCGACCATCGCACCTACGGCATCGTTTCCGACGGCGACCTGCAAGAGGGAGTCGCGGCCGAGGCGGCGTCGCTTGCGGGCACGCTGCGCCTGGGCAAGCTCATCTTCCTGTACGACGACAACGATATCTCCATTGAGGGCAGCACTGATATCTCGTTCGCGGAGAACGTGCCCGAGCGCTTCCGCGCGTACGGCTGGCACGTGGTCGGCCCGGTCGACGGTATGGACCCGCGGGCCGTGGACGCCGCGCTGCGTGAGGCCCAGGACGAATCCGGGCGGCCTAGCCTGGTCGTCTGCCAGACGGTGATCGGCTACGGAAGCCCCGGCAAGGCGGGGACCGCCGCCGCCCACGGCGAGCCGCTGGGCGTGGAAGAGGTCCGCTTGACCAGGGAGCGCCTGGGGTGGCCGAACGCCGAGTCGTTCGTGGTGCCATCGGAAGCCGTGGACCACTTCAGGGAGGCACGGGAGCGGGGACAAGGGGCGCAGGAGGAGTGGCAGGCCCGGCTCGCCGCGTATCGAGCCGCGTACCCGGAGGAGGCACGGAAGCTGGACGAGGCGCTGAGCGGAGCGCTGCCCGATGGATGGGACCGCGACCTGGACGGCATCTTCAGCGCCGCCGATAAGCCCATCGCCACCCGCGAGGCCTCCGGCCGCGTGATGAACGCCATCGTCCAGCGCGTCCACTCGTTCATCGGCGGGTCGGCGGACTTGGCCCCCTCCACCAAGACCCTCCTCGCGGACCGCGGCAACTACGGGTTCAACGAGTACGGCGGCCACAACATGCACTTCGGAGTCCGCGAGCATGCCATGGGCGCCATCGCCAACGGCATGGCCCTGCACGGCGGAGCGATCCCCTACACCGCCACGTTCATGATCTTCTCCGACTACATGCGCCCGCCCATGCGCCTGGCGGCGCTGATGGGCTTGCGGGTGGTCTACGTCTTCACCCACGATTCCATCGGGGTGGGGGAGGACGGCCCGACCCACCAGCCAATAGAACAGCTGCTGGCGCTCCGTGCGGTCCCCAACCTGACGGTGCTGCGCCCCGCCGACGCGACCGAGACGGTCGAGGCGTGGAAGGCCGCATTGCGCCGGACCGACGGACCGACGGCGTTGGTGCTCAGCCGCCAGAACCTCACCGTGCTGGACCGGGCCTCGCTGGCCCCGGCCAGTGAGACCCAGCGGGGCGGGTACGTGCTGTGGGAGGCGGACGGACCGGCCAAGGTCATCCTGATCGGCACGGGGTCGGAAGTGCATGTAGCGCTGGAGGCTGGGCGGCTGCTGGAGGAGGCGGGCGTACCGTCGCGAGTGGTCTCCATGCCGTCATGGGAGATGTTCGAAGCCCAGCCGGAGGAATACCGTCACGCCGTCCTGCCCCCGAGCCTCCGCGCCCGCGTCTCGGTCGAGGCTGCCGCGACCCTGGGCTGGGAGCGGTACGTGGGGCTCGACGGTGTGGCCGTCGGCCTGCCCCACTTCGGCGCCTCGGCCCCCGCGGGCGTACTGTACAAGGAATTCGGCATAACGGCGGAGCGAGTGGCGGAGGAAGCCAGACGACTGGCAGGAGGAGATGCCCGGTGAGCGACCCAGTCCGCGACGCCCTTCGACTCGGCCAGTCCATCTGGTACGACAACATTCGCCGCGGGCTGCTCGACTCCGGGGAGCTGAAGTCGCTCATCGATCAGGGCGTGACCGGCGTCACGTCGAACCCCTCCATCTTCGAGAAGGCGATCGCCGGCAGCACCGACTACGACGAGGCCATGCTTGCCCTGGCCGCCGACGGACGAAGCGCAGACGAGATATACGAGCGTCTGGTGGTGGAGGACATCCGCACGGCCGCGGACCTGCTTCGTACGGTCCACGACGCGACCGAAGGCGCGGACGGCTTCGTGAGCCTGGAGGTGAGCCCCGCCCTGGCCCACGAAGCCGAGGCCACGGTGGCCGAAGCGGAGAGGCTCTTCGCCACCCTGGACCGCCCGAACGTCATGATCAAGGTGCCCGGCACCCCGGAGGGCATCACGGCGGTCCGCCGGCTCATCGGCGGGGGGATCAACGTCAACGTCACCCTTATCTTCGCGACGGACGCCTACCGGGGTGTGGCGGAAGCCTACCTGGCGGGGCTGGAGGACCTGGCCGCCAGCGGCGGGGACCTGAGCCGGGTAGCCTCCGTGGCGTCGTTCTTCGTGAGCCGTGTGGACTCGGCCGTTGACCCTCTCCTGGACGAGCGGGCGCGGGATGGGACGGCCGCAGCCCACGATCTGTTGGGAAAGGCCGCCGTCAGCAACGCGAAGCTGGCCTATCAGGCCTTCCGAGACATCTTCGGTGGGCCACGGTTCGCCGCTCTGCGGGAGCGGGGAGCTCGGGCCCAGCGTCCCCTGTGGGCCAGCACCGGGACGAAGAACCCCGCCTACAGCGACCTGCTCTACGTCGAGTCCCTGATCGGCGCCGACACGGTCAACACCGTGCCGCCCGCCACCCTCGCCGCCTACCTGGACCACGGCCGCGCCGCCGCCACTTTGGAGCGCGATGTGGCCGAGGCAGAGCAAGTCGCCCGGGGTCTGGAGGCTATCGGCGTCAGCATGGAGCGGGTCACCGATGCGCTGCTGGCGGACGGGCTCAAGTCATTTGCCGACGCCTTCGATACATTGATGACGAACGTCGAGGAGAAGCGGGAGCGGCTGCTCTCGCAGAGGAGCGGCGAGCCCGAGGCGGGGATCGGGGAGCGCTTCGAAGGGGTCGAGGAGGCCCTGGCGGACCTGCGGAGCGGCGACGTGGTCGGCCGGATCTGGCAGAGAGACCACACGGTCTGGAAGCCCGACCCCACGGAGATCACCGACCGCCTGGGCTGGCTGACGGTCACCGATCTGCTGTCCGAGCAGGCGCCAGCCCTGCGGGCCTTCGCCGCGGAGGTGCGTGACGAGGGCTATCGGCACGTGGTGCTCCTGGGTATGGGCGGCAGCAGCCTTGGCCCTGAGGTGTTGCGCCAGACGTTCGGGAGCGCCGAGGGCTACCCGGAGCTGGCGGTTCTGGATTCCACCGTGCCCGCGTGGGTACGGTGGCTCACGGACACCGTAGACCCAGCCCGTACGCTATTCCTGGTTTCTTCCAAATCGGGTGGGACCATCGAGACTCTGTCCGGGTATCGCTACTTCCGCAGCCTGGTCGAAGAAGCCGTAGGCAAGGACATGGCGGGCCGGAGCTTCGTGGCTATCACAGACCCAGACACTCCGCTGGCGGCTCTCGCAAGCGGAGAAGCATTCAGGCGGGTGTTCGTCAACCCGCCGGACATCGGCGGACGCTACTCGGTGCTGTCCTACTTCGGACTGGTGCCCGCGGCACTGATCGGCGTGGACCTGGACGCTCTGCTATCTCGGGCCGACTGCATGCGAGAGGGCGCCGCCTCCTGTGTGGCCGTCGAGGAGAACCCGGCGGCGTACCTTGGCGCGACGATGGCCGCTCTGGCCCAGCGGGGCCGCGACAAGCTGACCATCGTCGCCTCGCCCTCGGTCGCCAGCTTCGGCCTGTGGGCCGAGCAGCTCATCGCGGAAAGCACAGGCAAAGAGGGCAAGGGCATCGTGCCGGTGGCCGGGGAGCGGCTGGGCGACCCCGACGACTACGGCGACGACCGGCTCTTCGTCCACCTGCGCATGGAGGGCGACGCCAACGACGAGGCGGACGCCGCGCTCGAGCGCATCCGGGCAGCGGGCCATCCGGTGGTCACACTGGCCCTGCACGACCGCTACGACTTGGGCGCGGAGTTCTTCCGGTGGGAGCTTGCAACGGCCGTCGCGGGGGCGGTGATGGGCATCAACCCGTTCGATCAGCCCAATGTGCAGGAAGCCAAGGACGTGACGGCGGCGGTCCTCCGGGAGTACCAGGCCTCCGGGTCGTTGCCCACCCCCGCGCCGGTGGGATCGCTCGACGACCTGCTGGCGGGCGCGCGTCCGGGAGACTACCTGGCCATAATGGCGTACGTGCGCCCCACCCCGGAGGCGGACCGGGCGCTGAGCGAGATCCGCGCTCGTGTCATGTCGCGACACCGCATCGCCACCACGGTGGGGTATGGCCCACGCTTCCTCCACTCGACCGGGCAGCTCCACAAGGGCGGCCCGACAAACGCTCTGTTCCTCCAGGTCACGGCGGACCACGAGTCGGACGTGCCCGTTCCGGGCGCGCCGTACACCTTCGGCGTGCTGGCGGACGCCCAGGCGCTGGGGGACCTGCGGGTGCTGCGAGGGCTCGGCCGCCCGGTGGCCCGCGTCCACCTGGGAGACGCGGCGGACCTGTCAGAGCGACTCGGCGAGATGGCACGGGGGGCCTGACCCCGACCCATCCGGTGGTGGGTGTCCCCACAGAATGTCTCCATCCAATCTGCGGACGGGAGTCGGGCATGGGGATGGTCGGAATGGGTTCTTCATCAACCTGCTAGCGAGGTATGGGCGCCATGGAGATAGGATTCGTCGGCCTGGGACGCATGGGCGGCAACATGGTCCAGCGACTCCTCAAGGGAGGCCACCGAGTTGTGGGCTACGACCCGAACCCGGAGGCGGTGGCGGCGGTGGTGCAAGGCGGGGGCACTGGAGCATCGTCGCTCGCCGACCTGGCGTCCAAGCTGACGCCGCCCCGTGCCGTGTGGGTCATGGTACCCTCCGGCGCCGTGACTGAGAGCACCGTCGTCGCTCTGGGGGAGATCCTGTCCGCCGGGGACACGATCATCGACGGCGGCAACTCCAACTACAAGGACAGCATTCGACGGGCCGCAACGTCGAGCGCACAGGGATTCTCGTTCCTGGACGCCGGCACCAGCGGCGGGGTCTGGGGGCTGACGGAGGGGTATGCCCTCATGGTTGGAGGCGACGCCGAGGCGTTCCGCCGGATCGAGCCCATCGTGCGGACGCTGGCGCCGGGCGACGACCGTGGGTGGGGCCACGTTGGTCCAGCTGGAGCGGGCCACTTCGTCAAAATGGTCCACAACGGCATCGAGTACGGGCTCATGCAGGCCTACGCCGAGGGGTTCGAGATCATGGAGGCCAAGGAGGAGCTCCGGCTGGACCTGCCCCAAATCGCCGAGCTGTGGCGTCACGGCAGCGTTGTGCGCTCGTGGCTGCTGGACCTCACCGCCGCCGCCCTCCAGGAGGACCCCGCCCTCGCAGGCCTCCAGGCATATGTGGAGGACTCCGGTGAAGGCCGCTGGACTGTCCACGAGTCGGTGGAGCTGGGGGTGCCGGCCCCCGTGATCACGTCGGCGCTCCAGGCTCGATTCCGGTCTCGACAGGACCAGCCTTTCGGCGCGCGGCTCCTCGCCGCCATGCGCAACCAGTTCGGCGGCCACGCCGTACGCAAGGCCGAGTGACGGCCATGGAGCGAACAACCGTCGTCATCGCCGGCGCCACCGGCGACCTGACGCGTCGCAAGCTCGTGCCCGCCCTGTTCAGCCTCCACTGCAAAGGGCGGCTGCCCGAGGGGCTGCGTATCGTCGGCTTCTCTCGCTCGGAGCATTCCGACGACGCTTTTCGAGACCTCCTCTGGAAGGGTGCGGAAGAGCTAGCGGAGATGGGGTCGCGACGGGCGGAGTGGGCGGAGTTCGCCCAGATCATCCACTACGTCGATGGGAGCGTGGACAGCCACAGCGACTTCGAGCGTCTGGGCCGGCGTTTGGACGAGCTCGAGGGGGGCGCGACGCCGGCGAACCGGCTCTTCTACCTCTCCATCGCGCTAGGGCTGTACGACGCGGCGGTCGAGGCCCTCGGGGCCTCCGACTTGGCCCGAGAGGTGAACGGATGGCGCAGGGTCATCATCGAAAAACCATTCGGGAGGGACTTGCAGACAGCGCAAGCCTTGAACAAGACGGTTCACCGAGTCTTCGAAGAGAACCAGGTGTACCGGATCGACCACTACCTCGGTAAGGAGACGGTGCAGAACCTCCTGGTCTTCCGGTTCGCCAACGCCATCTTCGAGCCGGTCTGGAACCGGAGCTACGTGGACAACGTGCAGATCACAGTGGCCGAGTCGGTTCCGGTTGGGGACCGCGCGGGGTACTACGACGGTTCAGGCGTGGTCCGCGACATGGTCCAGAACCACCTGCTCCAGCTTCTCACCATGGTGGCGATGGAGCCGCCCGTCACCGCGGACGCGGACACCCACCGCGACCGCAAGGCGGACGTGCTCAAGGCGATCCGTCGGTGGGACGCGGCGGACACGGCCCGCAACGCGGTGCGGGGCCAGTACAGAGGGTACCTGGACGAGACCGGCGTGGCGCCCGGGTCCAACACACCCACGTACGCCGCCCTTCGGCTATACGTCGACAACTGGCGCTGGCGCGGCGTGCCCTTCTACCTGCGCACGGGCAAAGCCATGGCCGGGAAGTCGTCCGAAATCGTCATCCAGTTCCAGCACCCACCCCACATGATGTTCTCCCTCGGCCCTGACCAGCCACTGACCCCAAACGTACTCGCCATGTGCCTTCAGCCCGATGAGGGCGCGCACCTGAAGTTCCAGGCCAAAGCGCCGGACCAGGGCATGGCCATGCGCACCGTGGACATGGAGTTCCATTACGAGTCGGCGTTCCGGGACCAGGTTATCCCCGAATCGCACGAGCGTCTGCTCCAGGATGCCCTGGAAGGAGACGCCTCGCTGTTCATTCGCGCCGACCACATCGAGGAGGCGTGGCGGATCGTGGACCCGCTGCTCCAGGTCTGGGAGAAGGGGGGAGCGACGCCGCACGCGTACGAGCCCGGCGCCTGGGGTCCGGAGGCGGCCGACGCGCTCCTCGCGGAGGACGGGCGTGGCTGGCTCCTGGGGTGCGGTGGGCACGAGCGCTAACCGCCCCGCGACATCCCGGCGCTGGGTCACAGCAGCAACGGAAGCTGCCGCTCGTCGTCCTCGAAGTTGGCCGCGCCGACCCCCACCAGCCGGAACGTCAGCCCCGGCCCCAACTCCTGGCGCAACAGCTCCGCGGCCACCCGGCGGATGACCTCCACGTCGTCAGTCCCTACCGGGAGCGTTGTCTGGCGAGTGAAGCTCGTGAAGTCGGACAGGCGGAGCTTCACGTGGACCGTCTTGCCCAGAAGCCCGTGCCGTCGCATACGACCTCCGACGCGCTCGGCGAGCTCGTCGAGCAGGGCGATCAGGGTGGCTTCGTCTCCCGTGTCCAGCACCAACGTAGTCTCGGCCGAGACCGACTTGCTCTCTCGATGGGGCGCGACACGGGAGTCGTCCAAGCCGAGGGCCCGCTGCCGGAGCTCAGGCCCGCGCTTGCCGAGGGCGCGGAGCAGCCAGGCCTCGTCGCAGACCGCCAGGCCGCCCACCGTCGCAATCTCGCGCCCGGCGAGCAGCGCGGCGGTCTTGGGACCCACGCCAGGCAGCACCCGGACCTCCAGCGGGGCCAAGAAGCCTGCCTCTTCGCCCGGCGGGACCAGCAGCAGACCATCGGGCTTGGCTACCTGGGACGCCACCTTGGCCACGGTCTTGGAGGCCCCGCCGCCGATTGTGAGCACCAGCCCGCTCTCCGCCCTGACCCGGTCCCTCAGGCGCGCCGCCACTGCGCCCAGATCGCTCGGCTGGACCATCTCGCTGACGTCGATGTATGCTTCGTCCAGCGACAGCGGCTCGATCGCGGGGGATAGGTCTCGCAGGATGCCGAAGACCTGCTCGGAGGCTTCTCGGTACCGCCCGAACCGAGGCGAGACGCGGACAAGGGCGGGACAGAGTCGCATCGCGGTCCGCATGGGCATCGCCGAGTGGATTCCGTACTTGCGGGCCTCGTATGACGCCGCGGCGACGACGCCCCTCGACTCGGGGGCTCCCCCCACAACCACCGGCTTGCCGCGGATGGAGGGCTCGTCGAGCTGCTCGACCGATGCGTAGAACGCATCTAGGTCGGCGTGGAGGATGTAGCGCCAGTCGGGGCCGGACATGGTCCCATTCTACCCCGCGCACGGTTCCACCGGGAGCGGCCGGGCCGGGCGTCAGACCCTATGGGCTGCTGAACCCGATGGCCTCGCACGCGGCCTGTAACGCCTGGGCGGTCCGGCCGAACCCTTCCAGGTCTCCAAGCTCGAGCAGGTCCACCAGCTAGACGGCCCGCATCGACACGTCGGGCATCGCCAACATCGCCGCCATGTCGATCTTGTCGGCCATGTCGACCATCGCACGCGAGGCGACCTCTTGCTCGGCCTCAAGCGCGCCCACTTCACGCACCAGCCGGAGGGCCTGATCGCAGACGACGATGTTTGCGCTCCGCATAACCACGTCCTGAAACCCGAGGTCGATCTCCGCGGCCTGAGCGCTCGGTCTCGGCGCCGGTGTGGGGGTAGCGGGCGTGGGCGTGCGAGGCGCAGGCGGACCCGCGGTAAGGCGGTCGGCGGTAGCCGTGGCCTGAAACTGGGCGTAGGCCGTCGCTGCGGCATCCGGGGTCGGCGCAGCCTCTGGGGCCGCGCTCCCCAGGCCGGCCCCTCCCCCACACGCCGTCAGGACCACCGCCAACACCATGACCGCCACGGCCAATCCAGCGGTGCCGCTCCGCCTGGCGCCTCTGTCTTGCACTGCCTGCTCCCGTCACGCCGTTCCGCGTCAGCGTCGCCGGTCCGAAACCTGCCCAACGCCGCTCATCCAGCCAGCGCCCGCCCAGCGTGACGCCGCGCGGGGCTTCCCTGCCACTTGGATGCGGCGCGGGCGCTCGGGGATTCGAAGGCATCGCCGCGGGGAGGCTGACAGGATCGAAGCGTTGTGCGCGGAGGCTCGGATGACTATACTGGTAGCTGAGGTAGCTGTATGAACCAACCGCCTGCCGGCCCCACCCAGCCCGAAGCATCCCCCAGCACAGGCCTGCTCCAAGGGCGTGGTCCGCTCTTGGCTGGCGGTGTGCTGTTGCTCGCCGCGCTGCTCTACTTTGCGTTCGTGGCGTTCCAGGGGTCCACCGTCTACTACATCACCGTCGGCGAGCTGCTGAGCCAGTCGGAACCCGAGTACGGGCAGCGCGTCCGAGTTGCGGGCAAGTTGCTTCCCGAAAGCTTCCAACGCGAGGAGACGGGCACCCTGGCCACGTTCTCGCTGGCGGACCCCGGGGACGGGCGAGTTCTGGCGGCATCGTTCGACGGCCTGGTGCCGGAGCTGTTCTTCAACGAGCATTCGGACATCGTGGCCGAGGGGACGTACGAAACCGACGGGGTGTTCCACGCCGACAATATCATCGTCAAGTGCCCATCGAAGTACGCCTCGCAACAAGTAGAGCGGAGCTAGCGCGGGGAATGGCGGGGGCCGAGCAGACGGATCCGGGGCGGCGGAAGTCGGAAGGAAATCAAGAGAAGCGACAAGAGCGCCCCCGCATCGAGGGGCGCTTTCGTTATCGGTCGGACTCCTTGGAAAGGGATCGCAAGCGCTCCCGCAGCCCTGAAGGCGCGGGCCGGGGAGGAAGCTGGTGCATCATGGATACGGTCGCCTGGAGGGTACGCACGAAGGCCGCGCACGCGTCACACCCATCGATGTGGCGCTTGAGCCGCTCGACGAGCCCCGCAGGCGCGGCGTCTCCGTCATCGACCAGATACGATGCCTGCCGACGAAGCTGATCGCAGGTCGTCCCTTCACTGGAGCCAGAACGCCAAAAACGGAGATTCCACATAGTCGGTAACCGTCCTCCTCGAAGCGCAGTCACTCTACAGCTTTCCCAGGCTTGGGTCAATACTGGCCGCGGCCCCGTCGCGTACAATGATATGATGCACCGAGCCGCTCGGAGATACACGGGTCGGGCGGACGTTGTTCCCGCGACCGGCGTCAGGCGTGCCAGGAGGCGATCTGGTGGCTGAAGAGGGGTCCCGGACGGCCGCCCCGCAGGAGCCCCGCAGGACTTTGCGGATGTCGTCGAGCAGTACGCCGACTTCGTGTACAACGTTGCGTACAGGATGCTCGGCAACCCCCACGACTCCGAGGACGCCGCCCAGGACGCATTCCTCTCCGCCCACCGAGCGTGGGGCCGTTTTCGGGGCCAATCCGAGGTGAGCACCTGGCTCTACCGCATCACGGTCAATGCGTGCCTCATGCGGCTGCGCAAGGAGAAGCGCTCGCGTCAGCTGGTGGACACGGGCTACGAGGACCAGGACATCCCGGACTGGCGGCGGGGCCCCGAGGGCGCGGCCCTGGACGATGAGCTCCAGACGGCAATCTCAGATGGCCTAACCATGCTGCCGCCGGACCTCCGGGCGGCGGTGGTGCTCCGGGACGTCCAGGATCTCAACAACGCGGAGGCCTCGGACGCTCTCGGCATCTCCGTCTCCGCCCTCAAGGCTCGGCTCCACCGGGGTCGCGTGATGATGCGCAAGCACCTGGATGGCTACCTCCGGAGCTGAGCGCCGGACCCACACCGACCAGGATATCCCAGTCTGTTCTACCTTGCCATGCCCTCGCTCGGCCCCGAGCCCTCCCGCCCCCACCTGCGCATCGCGCTGGGAACGACCCGTGCTGCAAGCTCCAGCGGTCCTCCGAGGCTCTTGGGGCGAAGCATGGAGCAAACTTGCCGCGATGGAGAGGCACGATCGCAGCGCGAGCGGGAGCCAGGGTGAAAGGCGGGGCGCAGACTCAGTCAGGGACTGGGCAGCGAGCCCAGCCCCCCCCGAGGGCGGGGACGCAACGAAACCCCGGCGCATGCGGCGCCGCAGGGCCGTAGGCTAGACGTTGAAGGCCGAGATCTGGTCCTCGATGCCCTTGGGCTTCGCCTTGGCGTATGCCATCCCCAGCCGCTGCCCTAGCGTCACCGGCTCGTCCGCCTGGAAGACCAGGCCGAGCGGGATCTTGCCGGACGTGACCAAGCTGAGGGCGGCTTGGCGGTCCGAGGCGTCGTGGTCCTCGGGCACGTCGAACACTCCAGGCTCGATCCCCTTCTTCGCGTTGCCGCGGAGGGTGTCATACGAGTCGAAGTAGGTCGTGCAGGGCGACTGTACGTGGACGATGGCGAACCCAGGATAGTCCATGGCGTCACTGATGAGCTTGGCCATCTCCCTTGGCTTGGAGGAGAAGGCCGACGCCACGTGAGAGACCCCCAGCGACAGGTAGTGATGAAGCGGGTTGACGACGCCCTCGACCTTGCCGTAGGGGGTCGTAGGGGTGATCTCGCCGGTCTGCGTGGTGGGAGAGCTCTGGCCTTTGGTTAGCCCGTAGACGCCGTTGTCCATGATGATGGCGCACACGTCCAGGTTCCGCAGGGCCTGCGGGCCGATGTGCTCCGAGCCGATGCTCAGAAAGTCCCCGTCCCCGGCGACGACGATGACGTTCAGGTCCTGGTTGGCCATCTTGATGCCCATTGCAACCGGCAGAGTCCTGCCGTGGATGCCGTGGATGCCGAACGGCTGAGGGCCATCCAAGAGGTGCACCAGGTTCCCCGAGCAGCCTATCCCGGCGACGACCACGTTGTTCTCCACGGGCAGCTCCGTGCGGACCATGCGCTCGCGCACGGCCACCTCGATGGCCCTCTTCACCGCGAAGTCACCGCAGCCCGGGCACCACTTGAAATCGTACTCGGCGTTCTTCTTGCTCATACTCGCACCATCCGCTGAGTGTGGGCCTCGGCCCGTTCACCGACCCGGTTCACCAGGTCCCTTGCTCTGAACGGCATCCCCGAATACTGCGTTATGGATTCGGCCTTGATGCCCATCTCCCGCAGGTACCCGGAGAACTGCCCCAGGTAGTTCAGCTCCGGAACGATCACCAGATCCTTCTGCCTGAGCTCCTCCACCAGCTTCACGGGCAGCGGGTGGACGTACATGGTGTAGTACCAGGCTATGTCGCAGCCCATCTGCCGGAGCTCCTCGTACGCATCCTCCATGGGGCCCTTGGTCGCGCCCCACGGCATGACCGCGATGGCCGCGTCCGTATGGTGGCCTTCGTACGTGCCGTCCTCAAGCAGCTTGAGCTTGGAAAAACGACGCTCGGTCATCTCGACGTGGCGCTCGGACAGGTGGGTCGTGTCGCCGATGGAGTCGTGCTCGCTGGCGTTGGCCACGTAGGAGCCTGGCCCGCCCGGCAGGGGCATGGGGCTGATGGTGCTTCCCTCGTAGCGGAGGTAGCCATTGTCGCCCTTGTATACCTGCCGCCTCTCGACGACGACCTTGCCTGAGTCCGGCCGGGGGATGTTCTGGGCGCGCTCGGCGAGAACGTGGTCGCTGAGGAGGATGACGGGACCCTGGTATCGCTCGGCCCAGTTCAGGGCGTCGGCGGCGGCCCAGAAGCACTCCTCCACGGTGCCCGGAGCGATCAGGGGGATGCTTGCATCCCCGTGGGCAGGGTGGAGCGCCGCAAGGAAGTCCGATTGCTCCGTCTTGGTGGGCAGGCCCGTCGCGGGGCCGCCGCGCTGGACATCGACGATGACCAGGGGGACCTCCATCATCCATGCCATCCCGATCCCCTCGCTCATGAGGGAGAGCCCGGGGCCGGACGTGGAGGTCATGGCCCTCTTGCCGGCATAGCCTCCGCCCACCAGCGCGTTGACCGCTTCTATCTCTGAACTGGCCTGGTGCACAAACTTGCCGGGGCCCATCAGGTTGCGCTCCATGTAGACCAGGATCGTCGTGGCGGGGGAGATGGGGTAGCCCACGAAGAAGTCCACGTCCGCCGCTACAGCCCCCAACGCCAGGGCGTCGTTCCCCTTGATCAGAATCTGCTCACCCTCCGGGGGCTCCGGTGGCGGCAGCTCTCCAAGGCTGAAGCCGCTGGCGGCGATGCGCTCCCGGCCGAGCCCCAGGGCTTGGATGTTGGCGCGGATGATCTCCGCGTCACCGGGGCGCCCACGGGTGAACCGCTTCGTCACGAACTGCTCAAGATATTCGGCTGGCATCTTGATCAAGTGCGCGAAGGCCCCGATCACGACCATGTTCTCGGCCCGAGCGTTCCCCGTGGCCTTGGCCAGCTCCGCGAAGGGGAGCCCGATGCTACTGCCGTCATCCTCTAGTTGGAAGTCCTCGGAGTTGTAGATGATGACGCCGCCGTCGCGGACCAGGCCCTTGTGAGCATCGTACGCGTCGCGGTTGAAGCAGATGAGGGCGTCAAGCTCGTCGCCGGCGCTGCGGATGGGCTGGGTGGAGATGCGGGCCTGAGCTACGGTGGGGCCTCCCATGATTTGGGAGGGAAATGTCACGTAGGTGAGGACATGATACCCGACCTGTGCCGCAGCCTGGGCCAGGCCCTCCGCGGAGGTCACCATCCCCTGGCCACCCTCACCCGCGAATCGGACGACGAAATCTACACTCTTCACGGGAACCCCCCTAGAGCGAAAATAGTGAGGCCCGCTCTCGGTCCCACGCCGCGCTGGGTGGGGGGAGCGGACACGCCCGCAGGTGGATGCTCGTTCCTGCCGCCGCCCCCACCGAACGCGAGGACGCCGACCGCGCCATGTCTTCTTGATGCGCTGTAACGTGCTTGAATGCGCGGAAAGCGTAACATTGGCTAAAGTCGGATGTCAACCAGAATCCGTATGTGCTCAGCTTCACAATCCTGCCAGCGCGACGAAAGCCGCAATCCCGCTCGCTTTGCTCCGCCGCAACGCACGCAGGTGGCCTCAATGCGGGGGTCTTACCGTCTCCAGCTACGGGCCGACTGCGCGTTTCAACGCTCTGCGGCCTGCCGTCGGCGTCGATGGGAAACCCGGTGGAACTACCTGCCCCCGTGCCATACTACCCCCGCAATCGACACCATCGAGCCCCCGGCCTCGTCCGCCTGGCACTGAGCGTAGTCCACGACCTCCCCGGACACGCCTTCGCCCAGAAGACGGAGCGCCAGGTAGATCGGCGCCAGCCCGCAGATCCGCCGGCGGTCGTCCTCCCGCGCGATGCCCTTCAAGAATCCGGTGCTGTCGCCCCGGCAAATGTATTCCAGGGACTCCACGTCTCCGGCGCGCACGTCGGCCCGACCCGACGGCCCCACTGACGACGGGTCGCCGAACGCGGGCCCGACGTGAGCCAGGTCGCCCGCGGCCACCACCAGGGTCCGCCGTCGACGCACCGCCGGGCCCAGCGCGCTCAGAAACCGCTCGAACCCCGTGTCACCGTAGGGGGTGGCCGTCGCGTCCATCGCTCCGCACAGGACGGGCACGATGGAGGGCATGGGTCCGCCCGTCTGCCGGATAGCATGATGGAGCCAGACAAGGGCCAGCTCGATGGAGTGCTCGGTGACGTGATGCAGCTCCTCCTTCAGGGAAGCTTCCTCTCCCAGGCCGCGGATCATCCCCTCCACCAGCTCCAGATCGGTGGGCAGCGTCCCCCACGGGGTCGCGTAGTGCTGACGTGTCAAAGTGACCCCGCCGAGGCCGCCGTAGTGATCGGTCCCCAGCACCACCACCAGTTCGCATTCCTGCAAGTAGCGACTCGCCCGTTGCCATAGCTTCGTGTAGACAGCGTGTCCCCGCTCGAAGTCGATGTGGGGGCTGAGCACGCCGAGCAGGGGCCCAGCTGGCCTATCCGGCGGAGGGGGAGGCGCCTGGGCGTAGTAGCGCTCGATAGCCCGATCCAGTTCGGCGGGGTCGGCGGGATACACGGCGCCCGCCATGGCCGGGGGCCGGAAGGGAGCCTGTCGGTAGGCGGCCAGGGCCCTCCGGTGGGCCTCATCGAACCGCGGCCCCTCCAGCAGGAGGACCTCGTCGAGGTCCCGCACCAGCGTCTCGATTTCGGCAAGCGGAGGAGCAACGCCATGTCTGAGAACCAGGGCGGAGTGCATGGCGGCCGGGTCCCGGACGCCGTCGAGCATCGGAAGCACGGCCACCATGGGTGGCGGCAGCAGAAGATCGCGGCCCGCCAGTTGTAGCGGATCGCTCAGAAGGAGGAAGCGCTGCGCGCCCCGCTCGACCCACCGCATCTCGATGGGCCGCAACGAGGGACCCTGGGGCCGCAGATTCGATCCATTGGCCATCGAAACATCACCTCCGCGGACGACTGCCGACGATTGTACGGCCCGCGCACGGCTCGAGGGAAGGACCCATCCTGGCAACCGGGCCTCGCCCGGAACGGCTGTGGTAAGATGCACCATCGGCGGCCCGGACATAGGAGGCATGGCGGCATGAGCGGACCACTGGAAGGCATCCGAGTCTTGGACCTGAGTTGGATCGTCTCCGGCCCGTATTGCACCATGGTCCTAGCCGACCAGGGGGCCGAGGTCATCAAGGTGGAGCGTCCCGGGGTTGGCGACGGCGCGCGGGGGACCGGCCCCTTCGTGGACGGCGAGAGCACCTACTTCATGAGCCTGAACCGGAACAAGCAGAGCGTCACGCTGGACCTGGCGAACCCTCGGGGCAAGGCCCTCTTCCTGGACCTGGTGAATCATGCCGACGCTGTGGTGGAGAACTTCACCCCCGGCACGATGACGCGACTGGGACTGGACTACCCGGTGCTCCGGGAACGGAACCCCAGGTTGATCTATTGCGCCATCTCCGGCTTCGGGGCCACGGGGCCGTACGCGGACCGCCCAGCGCTGGACGTCATCGTGCAGGCGATGGGCGGGATCATGAGCATTACGGGGGAGCCGGACGGCGGGCCGGTGCGCGTGGGGGTGTCGGTCGGCGACATCGTCGCGGGGCTCTTCGCTGCGTCGGGGTTGCTGGCGGCCCTCCACGAACGGAGCAAGAGCGGCGAGGGGCAAATGCTGGACCTGAGCATGCTCGATTGCCAGGTGGCCCTGCTGGAGAACGCCTTCGGGCGCTACTTCGGCACTGG